>JBAYAV010000134.1:0-7795 GCA_041669565.1 Lentisphaeria bacterium | reverse complement strand
TATTTACGGTTCAAAAAAATAGTAAAAAAAGAATAAAAAAGGTCTTTGCGAACTATTTCTCGCAAAGACCTTTTTTATTACTTATAATTTTAGTGCGAACTATTTCTCATTCTTTTAGACTGTGCTTTTCATTCTTTTTTTCAAGGTTATAGGGCAGTGCTTTTCCTAGGATATCTTGCCTTATATTTTTGTATTTGTAAATGATACCAAGCATATTTTGGAAGGTGTTTAATTTGCCTTTTTGTGTTTCTTCATAATGATCGAGGCGGGTTTCAATATATTTTTCGCGTTCCATGGCTTTGTCGAATTCTTTTTGCGCTTTTTTGTAGCGATATTTCATCAGCCAGTAATTTTTTGTTTGGAGTGCGAGGGTGAAATGATAGATTGGTTTTTGGAGTAAAATGGGGGCTTGCAGATACAGTTTTCGAAGTTCGATCAGTTTTGTGCCGGTGAATTTTTTAGTGCGTTTTTTTGAGGGTATTTTGTAAAAAGGGATGTATTTGATATCTCTAATATTTTTTTTAGAAAGAGTGGAAACAGTAATAATATCATTCAGTTTTTGAGTTGTGTCTTGGGTGGCCGTTTTGCGAATGCCCTGGCCGCTCACTTTAAACATTTCTTTTTTGTACCATGCGGACAATGATTCGTTTTTGAGTTGTGTTTGGATTAGAAACGTAAGGCTGCTCATTTGCGGACGGTTATAACACTGCATTTCCAGAAAACTTTTGATCCGCTCCTGTTCTTTTGGCGATTCTTGCTCCAGTGTTTTAAGAAATACGTCGCAGTAAATAGCGTAAAGTTTGTAAAGCTCATCGTTTTTTGGCGATACTGGATTTTCTATTAATTTTTGCAGTTCTGGGAAATGCCCGTTTTTAAATTGATTTCGTGCAATACGGAAATCAGGAATATAATATAAAACAAAGCCTTTCCCGTCATAATAAATTCGGTGGTAGAGACCAGCTGTTATCCAGTCTAGGGCTAGAAAGTCATTCTTTTTATCGGGATATAGTTCGTGAAGATAGCGTTGCAGAAAGGATTTTATCAGTGTTGTATAAAGGAGGGTGGGGGATAATGTGGAGGAAAGATAGACGGAATGGTAATCAGATGTGAGTATTGGTGATTCTGGGGAAAGAAGATAAATATTGATTTTAAGAGTCGGCGGTAGATTTGAAACATTTAGCCATTTGCGGACTTCATTGGAGCAGGTTTTTGAAACGTAGAAAAGTGTCGGCAGGTCTTTTTGATTATGACACCATACGTGCATGTTTTCCAAGCGTGAATATTGGGTGCAGGAATATTTTTTTTGAGTGGCAAAAATACTACCACAGAATATCAATGCAGTCAAAAAAATAATAGGTGCTTTGTTCTTTGTCATACTGTTTGAATGCGGGTTAAAAAACCGATATGTCTAAGGACGTTTTAATCTCATAAACATCGTCGGTTTTTTCGGTTGTTATTGTGGTGCGAGAAAGCACTATAATACATCTTGTATTTCTTGGTCTGCGGCGATTACTTTTTCGCGGCGATCGGCGCGATCGGCTTTTATTCTTTCTAGAAGTTCGGGGTCCTTTATAGCCATAATCTGCGCTGCTAGAAGTGCCGCATTCGTGGCTCCGCCACTGCCGACGCCAACGGTCGCTACGGGAATTCCGCCAGGCATCTGTACGGTGGAAAGTAAAGAATCTAGTCCTTTGAAAGCACCGCCCTCAATAGGAATACCGATAACGGGTAGAAGGGTGTTCGCAGCAACCGCGCCGGCCAGATGCGCGGCGCCGCCGGCGGCAGCAATTATAACTTCAATACCGCGTTCTGCAGCAGATGATACGTAGCTGCTGACAATCTCTGGCGTTCGATGGGCAGACATGACTCGAATTTCTGCTTTGATTTTAAGGGCTTTCAGGGTGTCGATACATTTTTGCAGTTTAGGAAGGTCTGAATTGCTTCCCATAATTAAGGCAACTTTACCACTCATTTGTCATAGTTCCTTCTAGATGGATGTTTTTTTATTTGCATTTTTTTAACAGCAGCACCAATGAGGCGTGGTCGTATGTAGGAAGATCGTATAAAACAATGCCGGCATTCATTAATGTGTCGCCATATAATTTTATTGTTTCCGATGGCGTTGTTATTGCATAAAGGGTTTTGGGGTTGAGTCCTTGTAATTTCAAAATAAAAGGGCTGTGAGCGGGATGATTTCTGCGGAGTATCACTGTTGCGATGGATTCGGACTTGTCTTTTCGAACGAACTGCCATGCTTCTAAATTAGGGTGTTCAAATATATTTGTGAGGCGGAAGTAATCTCCATTAGCAACAAGGTCATGATACTGGTGATAATTTTTAATTTGTTGTTTGATTTGATTTTGTTCGTCTTCTGAAAGGATACCTGGGTCGAGTTCGTAGCCGAAGGTTCCGGCGAACGCGACATCGCCTCTTGTTTGAAAGGGGCATTTGCGGAATGTTTGATGGTTTGGGCAGGCTGATACGTGAGCGCCCATACTGCTGGGGGGATAGAAGAAAGAGGTGCCGCCTTGAATTTCCAGGCGTTCGATGGCATCGGAATCATCGCTGCACCAGATTTGCGGAGAGTATCGTAAAATACCGGCATCGAAACGTCCGCCACCGCTGGCACAGCCCTCAATGAGAAGATCGGGAAGTTCTTGTAATAATCTAGAGTATAGTTGATAAACGCCTAAAACATTGCGGTGAAAAATTTCACCCTGTTGATTTGCTGGAAGAATTTTGGAAAAAACTTCGGTGAGATTGCGGTTCATATCCCATTTAACATATTCAATGTTGATGTTTTTAAGTAAGGCTGCCATGCTGTTAAAAAGATATTCAATAACATCTTCTCGAGACATATCCAGCATGTATTGCGTGCGGCAGATACTCCGTTTCCTTCCCGGAATTTCCAACACCCAATCGGGATGCGTTTTATAGAGCTCACTGTCTTCGGATATCATTTCCGGTTCAAACCATAATCCGAATTTAAGTCCCAAGGCATTGATTTGTTCAACAAGTTTTCCCATGTCGCTGATTTTTTTAGAATAGACAAACCAGTCCCCGAGAGATGATTTGTCATCATCGCGATGGCCGAACCATCCGTCATCAAGAACGAACATTTCAATGCCGAGTTTTGCGGCCGATTTAGCAATATTCAGAATTTTTTCGGCATCAAAGTGAAAAGTAGTTGCTTCCCAGTTATTAATGAGGATAGGGCGTTCTACGGCTGACCATCGTGGTGAAATCCAGTGATTGCGCATAAAGTCATGAAAGTTTCGGGACATCTGTCCGAGACCCTGATTTGAGAATGTTAAAAAGGCCTGCGGGGTTTCAAACTCTTCTCCGGGGGTTAAATTCCACGCAAACATTTCGGGGTTGATTCCCAAAAGGACACGGCTGGAATTAGATTGGTCGCATTCTACATTTGCAATAAAATTGCTACTGTAGGCCAAGACGAATCCGTAGGCATCCCCCCGAGTCTCTGTGGTGGTTGGCTGGGCCAGAATAATTGCGGGGTTGTTTTGATGACTGCTGGAACCACGAAGACTGGCGACATTCTGTGAGCCGTGGTGGAGTGGAGTGCGATCGGGGTGGCGTTCGCGACCCCATGATCCGAAAAAATTGATAAAGTCATAATGATGATCCGGAAGATCAAGCTGGGCACTAAAAATCTTTTGAATGATGACCGGTTTTAAGCCGTTGTTTTTAAGTTTAACAGAGCGTACGATGGTATTGCATTCTGGGAAAACGGTATAATAAAGGATGCATTCTGTTTGGGTCGACGGATCGATGCTGTGGATTTCTAGTGTTTGGACTTCTGGGTTGTCCGCACGAAATGCGCAGGGAAGGCTCGTTAATGAGGGTGTGTCGTTTGTTATCTTATAAGAGGTATAGCGATAATCGGCGGCATAAGCGCCGTTCGTTGTTTGGATTGCAATTGCGGTTGAGCGGAAGTCCCCGGTATTTGCTCCGGAGTATTCTTGCATAAGCTGATCGTGGCTGACACTGTTTAGTTCACCGGTTGTACTTGGAGGCGTTGAGAAATTTTTAAAATTGTAAATTTGGAATAAATTTTCGAATTCACTGATTTTTGCTCCATAGTAGAGGTGACAAATTCGGTTATAGGGATTAATTTGTATAACGTATGTTGTGTCTTGGGTATCTAATTTAAAAATTCTGTTCTTAGATTCAAAAAGGATGCTCATGTTTTTCTTTTCCTTAATTTTTAGAATTTGTCTGGAGCGTCAATAATTTAATGTAATTCTTTGAAAAATTTATGCAATTCTATTATAAAAAAGAGGTGCTGTTTTTGTTTTTTTAAAACTATAAGTGGTCGTAGTACGGGAAAAAGAGTTATTTGATTTTAGGGCTGCCTAAAAAGGAGAAAACAATGGAGATTTAAATAAAAAAAAACACCGATGAGATCATCCGTGTTTTAATAAGTGGTGGGCGACACTGAACTCGAATCAGTGACCTCTACCGTGTCGAGGTAGCGCTCTAACCAAACTGAGCTAGCCGCCCATAAAATAAATATGATGTGTTTTGAAAAATGGTGAGCGATGAGAGACTCGAACCCCCGACATTCACGGTGTAAACGTGACGCTCTAACCAACTGAGCTAATCGCCCATTTTTCGCTGACATGTCTATAAAAATAGCACTCTTTTTTCTTTTTGCAATTCGCGTATGAGAAAAAATAGTTTTTTTTGAAAAGTTTGTTCCCTGTATATACGAAAATTGCGAACTTTTAAAAAGAGCAGAAATGAAAAAGGTTTATCGAATCATCCATTTTTTTATGTATGATAGGATGCAAAGAAATGTGGTGGCGGCATAAAATTCTTTGCTTTTACGAAAAAGGACGAACTTTTCGGTGGTTGTTTGTACTATTTTATTTTGAAGCAATCGTAAAAGTGTGCAGTTGTTCTTTTTTGGACTAAGAGGACATTTCTCAAGATTTCTTCTCGTTTGGATCTTTTCAATAGCGTAATTGTGACTGTTTTTTCTTCGTGTTTGGGCAAATTTTTAAATTCTATTCTATGCAAACAAGCCGAACAAATCTACGGGGCGGCTGTGAGCAATTTCAAATAGAATGCCGATGCGCCGAATTTCACAAATGAAATTGCATCTAGTTTCGTTTTATTTGTAGAAGTGGAGTTTTATATTGTTTTTTTAGACTCTTCTATGAGTTGAAATCGATATTGTTGTATTATATTAAAATACTTTAGAATTCGTATATAGGAGAATTTGATTATGGCTCTGTTCCCAGTTGTATTAGATAAATTATATGAAAATATGGATGAGGCATCGGTTGGAAAATGGCTGGTCAAACCTGGACAGAAAGTTCGCTGCGGCGATGTTGTAGGTGAGGTCGTCTCTGATAAAATGAATGCGGAAGTGGAAGCGCCGGGGGACGCATATGTTGCCAAAATACTCATTCCAGAAAATAAAACCGTGCCATTTGGTACAACACTTATCCTTTTGACTACTGAGCAGAATGAGGATTATAATGATCAAAAATTTTCTGAAAAAAATATGGAATTGCTGAAAAAATCGGAAGCGATTCTAGGACATATTCCTGATTTTCCAAAAGGAACAGGGGAGGCGAAGCCCGCTGAAATTACTTCTTTTAAAGCTGCGCCAGCGGCAAAAATGTATGCGCGAAAATTGAATGTTGACCTGCAATCTGTTGCAGATTTTGTAAAGCGCACAACGATTCATAAACAGGATGTCCAGATCTATTGGGAATCCGTCCATAATGGCGCAAAATCCAGCCCCTGCTGCGGCGCATTTTGTTTCCATTCAGAGCCTTTGGAAAAAGCTTCAAAACCGGATGCCAAACGATGCACTAATGCTGCACAAACAAAACGCGTGGCGTTAATTACGGGTGCCAGCGGTGGAATAGGTAGTGCAATTGCAGAGCAATTGGCTTGTTGCGGCTGTAATTTAATTTTACAGTACTTTAAACAAACAAATAAAATGACTGCTTTTGCTAAAAAGTTGCAGGATTCTTACTCTACAAAAATAAAAATTTTAGAGGCTAATTTTTTAGATGAAGATTCTGTGGATGTCTTTATTAAGCAGGCAATGGATGCTTTTGGAACTGTGGATATTCTTATTAATGCAGCTGGCATGCTGGCTGATGCACCCATTCCTTTTATGTCTAATCAGCAATGGAATGATGTGCTTTTTCTTAATCTAACGGTGCCATTTCAATTAATGCGCGGATTTGTTATGCCGATGGGGCGGAAGAAGTGGGGACGCGTTGTTAGCATTTCTTCGGATGCGGGGAAAATGGGATCGGCAAATCGGGCAAATTATGCGGCGGCGAAAGCTGGGCTGTTAGGACTGACCCGTTCGGCTGCACGCGAATTTGCGAATTTCGGCGTGACTGTAAATGCGATTTCGCCAGGTTTCGTGAATACGGATATGACATCTGCAATTCCACCAAAACGGAAACAGGCATTAGAAAAGGAAATACCGATACATCGTTTTGGAGATGCGAAAGAGGTGGCCTCACTTGTGAAATATCTTGTTTCAGAGCCGGCAGCCTATATTACCGGGCAAGCATTTAATATTGACGGTGGTTTGCTGATGGAATGACGATTTATAGAGAAGGGCTCTGTATTTGATGAGATTTTTTTTGAGGGGAAAATCCCTTATTTAAGGGGCTGTAAAAAAATTAACTTGACAATTTGCCGAAAAAATCGTGATTTGATTTTGGGGCAGACAACGAGGAGCATACCCTTAGGTATGTGACGAGGTTGGCGGCACAAAAAGCATTCACGAGAATCAGGCAAATGTAAAGGTTATTTCTGAACAGCCCCTAAAAAGAAAAGGCGCGAATAATTATAGTTGTAATTTAGCTTTTTGGTATGTTGTGTTCCGTTGTTTTTTTATGAACGTATTGGAGTTTTAGAATGAAACAAACAAAAAATAATATGATATGGCTTTTGCCTCTGTTGCCATTAACGTTGGGGATCTTTTCGCTTATCCGAAATTGCTATAGTTTTAAAATAACAGTGACATTGCTGTTGTTATGTTTCGGGATTACGGTCTTTTTAATTCAGCATAGCCGTAATGCTCAGCGTTGTGACTGGCTATTGGCCGTGGCGTATTTATGCTGTATTGGCGGTGATTCTTTTTTGTTTCATCGCGGTTCTAATCCGTGGTTGTTTGTGATGGGGATTTTGCTGTTTGGAGCTATGCATTTGAATTATTTGTTTCTGATGCGATGTTATGGAACGTTTAACAAACGTTTTGGCGTGATATTTACGTGTCTGCTATTGGGATACTTTATGTTTTTTTTACTTCCGCTTAAAGAGATGGCGCTGGAGCTAAAAATTGCGGTGTTGCTTTATCTTTTGTTGTCCTGCCTGACGTTGTCTTTCGCCGTTTCTTTGCGGTTTACAAAACTAGTAAAATCGCTGTTTATTATAGCAATTTCTCTGATGATCTTTTCGGATACAACGGTTTCGCTTAAAGAATTTTTGCATTGGGAGAAATTGAATTTTTTATTAATGCCAACGTATTATTTTTCTTTGATTTTCATGTGTCTTGCCATGAGCGCAAAACTACATCATTCTGCGGCGGTATGTCCGAGCCGCAACGACACGCCAATATCTTAACCCAAGTTGCTCTTCTATATGTTATAAGTCATTGGTAACAAACATCCGCAAAAAATTTAGGGCACTACAAGCTTTCATTCGTTTTTTTATGGGAAAACAATTATCATAGAAAAATATTTTTGAATTGTTGTGCAAATATGTAGTCATTCGTTCTCCTATTTTTATTCAGGTT
>JBAYAV010000133.1:0-7812 GCA_041669565.1 Lentisphaeria bacterium | reverse complement strand
GCTTTTTTGGAGGCTCGTCCAAATGGCAACAACGCACCAAGCATCTTCCCAGAAAGAGATTGTCAACCACTAGATGTAGTGGGTAAGAAAAATTGGTCACCCCAACTTTATACCCCAGATAAACAATTCTAATAATATAGCACGTCTATCAATAATCATCTCCAGATATCTCCCCTCTGAAAAAAATGGTTGTTCGAGGGGAGGGAGATCGGGGCTTTTTGCTCAATATTCTTGTGTTGAATGATGAACAAAAAACATGGATTAAAGTGACTGACAAAAGGATCCTTGGTCTAATATTCGTTCGAATGAATTTCTGTAACAGGACAGTCGGGATAAGAAACAATCTTTGGAGTCAATCCGGTTGGATATTGAACGCTTACGATCAGCGTGTTTTGAGGGGTCTTTCTCCATTCAATTTGAATGTTACCGGCTGGTGTCGGCACGGTGCCTTTTGCGTAATTTAATTTTCCCGCATAAGGTTTTACTTCGAATTTTTTAAATCCAGCTGTCAGAGGACGAACGCCAAGAACAAAGGCACCATAATAATAAATATGGATGCTGCTCCATGCATGACAGAGACTTCCGGCGTCACTAAAAGCGGAGGCTCCATCTTCGGTTTCCCAAAAGGTGGTTGCGCCTTTGTTCAGCATCTTTTTATATACATCGTTGATTTTTTTAACGGCGTACTCTTGTTCCGTTGAGGATTGTTTTAACAGTCCATTCATTTGGTAAAGAAGCGGTGAAAAGGTGAGCTCTGTTAGCTTTGTGGAGCGTAATGCGGAAAAGACGCGTGCTTTTTTCGATTCTGGAACCAAATCAAATGCCAGCATTAAGTATTGAATATGTTTATGAAGATGGAAACCCGGTTGTTGTCGAGTCCAGTAACAGCCCTCTTTTTCATTCCAAAAATAGTTCTCGATCGCTTTTCCTAAAGTATCACGAATTGGAGTCATTCGTTCCACTTCGGAAAGATTTCCGAGGGCATGCATTATTTTTATATAGGAAGAAAGCATTTCGTATATATAAAGATTTTGCGGTGCCTGAATTTCGTGTGTCAGGGGAGGGTGTTCTTTTACGCCTCCGTTGATACTGCCATCCAATCCGGGAACCCACTCACAAAAATTCCAATACTTTTCGGGATCCGGTATTTCTATTAGGCCTGTTTTTGGATCTTTTAGGGCTAATGCCTGGTTGGTCATAATTTGTAATTGAGTTGCAAATTTATGCAGCAATCGGTCTTCGCCCGAATAGAGATAGTTCTCATAAAGGGCAGAGACCCAAACATAAGAAAAAATGGGAATAATGACGGATCGATGTGTTGGTGCACATAAATTCAAGTGCCCGTCTTTCGGGGTAAAACCATGTCCCAATAGATCCAAGGACGTTTCTGCAAAACGATAATTTCCCCATGCATAATAGCCAAACATCATTTGATTGCGTGAGTCATAGGCATAAAGTCCCTGTTCTCGCCATGGGCAATCTTCATAGTGATCATGCATACACATGCGCATGGTCCGTAACCCCACTTCACGCAATTTGGCGGCTATGGGGAAATCACATTCAAAGGACGCAGCTTTGGACAAGGGTAAGTCCCATTTGCGCAGACCAATATAAACAATTTTCACGGTGCCTGAAACATGGGTCAAATTCAGCTGTAGATAACGGCCACCCATTCGACGAAAGGGCAACTGATAAGAATTTTTGCCTTTCCGGCAAATAAAGCGGTCGGTAAAATTTCTGCCGCCGACCGATGCTCGAACAATACAATCTTCGAGATGCTCGCCGTGGGAAATATCAACAATTGTGCCTTCTTCCGCGATTAATTCTATTTCAATAAAACCAACTTGTTCTTTTGCAAGATCCGCAATGAGTACCGCGCCATTTTTGTTTGCTGGAATTTTACTCAATTCATTGTTTTGCAGAAAAGATTCCATCGGCACAAAATCGTAGGAGTCACTGGAGACCATTTCGGCAAAAGTACCGCTTTCATTTTTCCGACAAAACCATCCCGTTTTAACGATAGTGCTTTCTGCCCTTTCGCCGAGAGAAATCGGCGGCAATGGACGCATGGTGAGAGTCGGTTTGTAGGAAGAATTCACAGTGGCAAATCCCCAATGCGAATCATCATAATCAAGGGCTGTCCAATCTTCTTCTTTGCGGGCATCATATTGAGTGGTGAAGCCTAACTGAGACGTCATTTTAGGCATGCGTCCGGAATAGAATGCATGATGTAAATGACATTTCCAAGTTTCGTCTGTGAGGATTTCTTGATCGTCCAAACACAATTGTACAAGCAGCCCGCCGGGAGCTTTGAGCGTGGCGAAAAAATCTTCGCCGGTATTGTAAACGAGAAAAGCCAAAACATTTTTTCCCGCGCGTAGGTCGTTTAGTTTTAGTTCTGTATATGTTTTTTGCTCGGGGTAATCCGGAAATTGTCCCTGTCCAACTTCTTTGCCATTTAAATAAGCAATGAAATTCCAGTTTGCGGATACTAGAAGGCGGCCTTGCGCTGGTTCTTTTAAGTCGAATGTGCGGCGGAAACAAGCGTATTGATGAATTTTAAAAACATCTTTTTCCAGCCAAATCCATTGAGCTTTTTTAGAAAAATCAGTCATCTCGTTGTGTTTCCTTTTCGTAGGCTCTGATTTCGTCCATATATTTTTCTCCGCAGGGAACACCATGGGTTTGACAATAATAGTTCCAGACCGCTCCAAAGGGAAGCATTTTGGCTTCTTCCTGAAGGGCAAGGCGTCGTGTGAAATCCCATTGTTTTTCATAGTTTATGAGTTGAGGTCTTGGTTCCAAAAGGGACTGAAGCAAAGCTTTTTGCATATTGCGTGCGCCAATGACCCAAGCGGCAATGCGGTTAATGCTCGCATCAAAATAATCAAGTTGGATATGAACGTTGTCTTTATAATCATACTGCACAATTTCACGCGCAATTTCCTGTAATTGATCATTCATTACTAAAACGTGATCACTATCCCAATGTACGCCGCGACTTACGTGCAGTAAAACTTCGGGCATGAAGCTTAAAACGGCGGATAATTTATCGCCGATGGATTCGGTCGGATGAAAATGGCCACTGTCAAAACAAACCATTTTGTTGCGCGTCTGTGCATAGAGAAGACAAAATTCATTCGATGTTATGGTGCAACTTTCAGTACCAATGCCAAAAAGTTTTGATTCAATCGCGTCACGGATTAATTCAGGAGAAAATTTTTCGGTGAAAATTTCGTCCAACGATTCAACCATCCGTTGACGAAAAGAGTAACGGTCGGCGGGAATATCTTTAAAGCCATCCGGCATCCAAAAATTACAAACAGACGGCGTGCCGAGTTTTTGCCCAAATTCTGCTGCGATTTCTCGAATCCGCTTGCCGTGCTCAATCCAAAATTTACGAATATTGCTGTCTGGATGGGATAAAGAAAAGCCATGATCAAGTTTTGGATGAGAATAAAAAGCCGGCGCAATGTCTATTCCTATTTTTTTTGCCGAAGCCCAGTCAAGCCACCCCTGAAAATTTTCAATTGTAAAGGCATCACGATCACGGCCTGGGATCATTTTATCGACTTGATGTCCTTGAAGGACCACTCGATGGGTTCCGGGGATCAGTTTTAAGGCAAGATCAAGATCGGCGCGTAATTCATCGGCATTGCGTGCACAGCCGGGATAATTACCGGTTACTTGGCAACCGCCTGTTAATGCATGAGCAGTGTTTTCAAATCCGACAACATCATCTCCCTGCCATGCGTGAATTCCAATTTTGATCTGGTCTAGCTGATGCATCCTTTTTTTGACATCCACGCCATATTCTGCAAAACTTTCACAGGCAAGATTAAAGTTTTTTTCAAGATTCATGTTTCATTCTCCTCTTTTGTTTTAAATGGTGAGGCGGATTGCCCCGCTTGATTATAAAGATTTGCGTTGGCTGGATTTTCACACCAGGCGTAACAAACAGCTTCTGGATGAGCAACGGTATCGGACCAGACGAGTAATGTTTTAGAAGACTCAAGACGTGATTTTGCTTCATGAAACACGCCATCGGCTCCGGCAATAACGAGATGGTTTACTTTTTCCCCCTTCAGAATCATTTTGCTGCCGTAAAGTTCAAAATATAGACGGATCTTCCCTTTGGGAAGCTTTTCCATCCGGCGATATACGGGGCCGGAAAGGGGGCAATCGGTATTGCCTTCTATGGCTTGTGCTGTCATAGCCAAGCGTTTTCCAAGGCTCTTTTTATCGGGTGGATGCAGGTTAAACGCATCGCCGGATTCGGCAATAACGACAGGCGGAATGCCAATTGCAAGACCTACTTTTAGCTGCGCATTTCTGATTTTAGCCCACGGACTGTGTTCTGAATACAAACGGGGTGTTTGAAATCCAGGAAGCTGCACGTTTAAGAAAGGCAAATCTGGCTGAGCAAAATAGCTTCTCCAATCCTCAATCAAAAGTTTTAGAAGCCCCTCATAAGTCTCTGTTTTTCCCAATGTATTCGCTTCGCCCTGATAAAAAACAATCGCGGATAATTTACAATTTTTAAGGGGTGCGATCATATTGTCAAACATGATGTGATAAGAATGCGCTTCTCCTTGTCCTAAGTGACGACAACGTTCAAGCGTTTCGGAAGAAAGGATCTTTTCCGGCTGATATTTCCATTCTCCTGTGAGCGGAATTTTTTGCTTCGGGTTCTCCACACAGCACAGATACATTTCTTTTTCAGGGCCGACCATTCCGCCATTTGTAGAAATGGGAAAAAAAGAGGTCACTCTTATGGCAAGCAGATTTTTTGTTGTATTTACCTGTTCGGGTGCGATGGAATAGCATCGTAGATTGTTATAAAGGGTTATATCCAATCCTTCGCCAGTATGTCCGATCGTTATGCCATTCCAGTAAACGATGTCTTGGTGGTCTATTGCACCGATGTGTAATTCTAATGCTTTGTTTTTCCAGTTTTCTGGTAACTCAATTTCTTTTCGGAACCAAAAAATTCCGGGTGCGTTATAGCCCGCTAAAGTCCAGCTGTCCGGCAGAAGCATCGTCTCCCAGTTTTGATCATCAAAATCAGTTTCATGCCATGCCTTTTGGATTCCCAGGTTTGGAAAGGACTTTGGAAAAAAATCTTCTAGCATTTTTTGTTCTAGGACGTCTCTTTCTGGAACCTCTTTTGAGGGGAGAAGAGGTCTTTGAGACATTTCCTGTTCATAATGCATGACTTCTTCTTTTGTTATGGGGCTTTGAAGCAGCGCTTCACGGCGAATCCATGCTTCAATATTGGTGCCGCCATAACTGGCATTCAACAAACCGATGGCCCTATTTGGACTCTTTTTTTGCAACTCACGTGCAAAACAAAATCCCACCGCTGAAAAGTTTTTCAGTGTATCCTGTTTTGCTTCTTGCCAGATTCCCTCGCTTATTGCTAGATCAGGATGAAAAAACGCCTGTTTCTTTAAGGCAAATTGACGAATAAGAGGATCGGACTTTTCCGGTTGAATATCGTTGGGGCTCCCGAGTGTTAAAGCCATATTGGATTGACCGGAAAGAAGATAGACATTGCCTATATAAATATCATCATAAGTTAAGGTTTCGTGACTGTCCTCATCGTTTATTGTGAGGGTTAGAGGACCACCTGGAGGAAAGGGCGGTACTATAAACTTAAATTTACCATTTTTGGCGCTTTTTGTTGTGATCTCCGTGTTGTCCAATTTACAGTAAAGGTGATGATCTGGGATTGCGGTTCCAGATAGCAATATATTTTGACTATGCTGTAATACCGCATGATTTCCGATAGTTGAATCCGTTTTTAATATCATCGATGATCCTATAAAAATATTGATCTATTTAGCTATTTTTTATACTGTAATATGATGAACACTTATTGTCAACATTGATATCGAAATATGGTTTCTTAAAAAGATTTTTTTACCGAATCGAGGGGCAATATGGATTCGACTCGGCATTGCGGATAATAGGATGTTTTTTGCATAATAATGAATTCATCGATATTTTCAGAATTCTTTTATCCGCATTCTTTGAATTATTCTAATATTTTTGTGGAACCAATAATAGGGACTGATTTATTAAGTCGAGGAAGAACAATTCTGTTAAAATATTATATTGTTTTTTTTTAATATAAAATTATAATTTCCGACCTGTGATTTTTTAATTGGATCAAAATCTTCAATCAATTTTTGCAATGTATAATTTTTTAACAAGCTTTTTTGTTTGAAGGTTATTTTGTTAATTGATTGGCTGATTTTCAGCCAATTTACCCAATTTTGGCAGTCTATTTCGTTATAACTGACACCTTTTTCATGTTTTTATTTGACGGTGATTCCTTTGTTTTTACTTCTTTTTTATGAGCCTCCCTGTTAAAAAAGAATGAAAATTTATCATGCTGGGCGGGAAATTTTTCTGCTTTTTGCTGCGTTTTTTGAGAGATACGTAGCTTCTTACAGAAGTTGTTCCCTTAAAAAAAGTAGTACTCCTTTTTAGCTAGGATGAATATTTTTTTAAAACCTAAATTCCATGCTAGATATATCCCATTTATCATAACTGAAAATGAGAATCAGCTTTTTATAAAAAAAGGATTCTTTTATAAATAAATATATTAGAATAAATTACAACTTTAAATCCACAAAAAACTAATTTTGATTTTTTGTGGATTTTTTAGTTTTTTGACTTGCATTTTCTTAATATATGGTATATATTTATAACATACAAGAAAGGAGTATGTCATGGCTTATAATTCCAACATTTTAGTTCCAGTACCAAAAGAAAAAATTGCATATAAAGATCCAAATAAAGACGAATCAAAATACGTATATTATCTCACAGAATGTTATCGAGATAAAAAAGGGAACCCAACAAACAGAAGAAAATTAATAGGAAAAATTGACAAAAAAACAGGACTGTTAATTCCGAATAAAAATTATTATCAATTTTTTAATGATACTGAAGTAAAAATAATACCGAATAGTATTATAAATTATGGTGGTTCATATCTGGTTAATCATATTTTAAAAGAATTAAAAATAGACCACTATTTAGTGGAATCTTTTGGTGAAGATTTAGCCTTAAAAATTATGACAATAGCTACGTATATGTTTGTTGACTCAAGTATAATGTTTTATTTAGATGAGTATTGTTCTTCTAATTTTATAAATACAGAAAAGCCTGTAACATCTCAAAGTGCAAGCCAAATATTTGATAAAATTGATCATGATCAAACAATGAGATTTTATAAAAAATGGGTAAAACACATTGCTGCTAATGAATATATTGCATATGATGTAACTTCTATTTCTTCTTATTCATGCTGCCAGGATGATGTTGAATTTGGATACAATAGAGACAAAGAAAAATTGCCACAATTTAACATTGGAATGTATTTTGGGGAAACTTCAGGTCTTCCTATTTTTTATACTAAATATCCAGGAAGTATTTTAGATAAATCCAATTTAAAATATATGATGGAATATAACAAAGAACTTGGAATTGAAAATGCTAATTTTGTTATGGATAAAGATTTTTATACTAGAAATAATATTATTTATATGAAAAACAATAATTTACCTTTTTTAATTTGTGTCTCTAATAAATATTTAACATCTGCAAAAAAAATAAAAAATCATATCGATTCTATTGAAAGATATGATAATTTCATAAAAAAATGTAACACTTACGGTATACTTGATGAAACTAGTTCATATGGCGTTAAAACAAATACATTTATTTATTATGATTCTAATAAAGCTGAAATTGAAAAGAAAAATCTTTATAGAAAGATTGAGAAATATGTTTTTGAATTAT
>JBAYAV010000132.1:0-7915 GCA_041669565.1 Lentisphaeria bacterium | reverse complement strand
TCATACTGCTTACCCAATTAAAAGATCCTCGTAAAGATAAAATCGCAAACTATAAATAATCATCTGTCCATCTTTTTTTAAAACCGTCAACTATTTTTATTATTCATCAAAAAGGAGTCTCGGAATGTTAAAATTTAAATCATTCATTTGGAAATCAGCATGTCTTTGCATCATTCTTATGCAAGCAGGAGTATCCGCCGCCGAGGAGGGTACAGCCGTCGAAGTGACCGCAAAAAGTGGCAATTCACTCTGGACAATCCTCTACGGCGGAAGTCTTATTAACCTTATTATATGGATCTCTATTTTCCTTACCTCCTTTGCGATGCTGTGGTTTACAATCAATAACTTCATTACAGTAAAACGCGAAAAACTCATGCCGCCAACACTCATTACCGGCGTTCGCGACGCCTTAAATGAAGGCGATCTCGAAACCGCTATTGCCGCCTGTCAGGCGAATCCCAGCCCACTAGCCACCATACTCCAACAAGCATTCGATAATATCTACGACGGCTATGACATCGTTCAACAAGCCGTCTCATCATCATCAGACATGGAAAATGAAAAATTAATGCAGAAAGTCAACCTATTGAATATTTGCGGTCAAATTGCTCCAATGCTTGGGCTGATGGGAACTGTTGTGGGCATGGTTTTGGCATTCGCTGGCTTAGCATCTGCAACGGGTGCGGCAAAAGCTCGTGTATTAGCAAGTTCCATTTCAACAGCATTATGGACAACCTGCGTGGGGTTGCTTATTTCAGTTCCAGCGCTGCTCTTCTTCACGTACTTCAAAAATCTAGCCACGCGATTATTGCTGGAATCCGAAGCCTGTGTTATTGAATTAATCAAACCGCTTAGAAAAGCTGTTGTAGAAGAATAAGCCTGTCCATCTTCAACTTTCTATAAAACGACAAAAAAAAAGAAGAACAATCTTATGAAAAAACACCGTGAGCATAATTTAGAAACGCCAATCACTCAAATGATTGACATTGTTTTCCTGCTGATTATTTTTTTCGTTGTTACCGCTTCTGTTGACGAAGATGTTGTGGATCAAAACGTCCATTTGGCAATTGCCAAATATGCGCCGGCAATTGAAAAAAATGACCCGCGTTCCGTTGTTATTAACTTACGCGATAATGGCAGCATTAATATCGCCATGCAGCCAATGACCCTGCAGCAATTACAGCAAATGCTTATAGCCATGCGACAACAATCCGGTTCCGCAATACCAATTATACTGCGATGCGACGCCAGTACGCAATATCGTTATATTGACCGCATCATGCAAATTGCCGCATCTGCGGGACTCTATCGAGTCCGTATTTCAGCAATGGTTGATGAATAAACAAAAGAAATTCAAGAAAGTCCATTATGAAAAAAAGAAATAATGATTCAATGGCAGTGCCGATGTCATCCATGATTGACGTCGTTTTTCTGTTATTGATTTATTTTATTGTAACACAGAAAAGCGAAATTTCGGAAGCGCACTTAGCGGTAAATCTACCCTCACCGGGCCGCTCCTCCAAAGACACAACAAAACCCCAACTTCTAGAGCTGGAAGTACATACAAATGCGCTATATTTGCAAGGACGCCATTTATCAGACGAAGACGTTTCCGCCTTTTTAATCAATATGGGCAAACAAAATCCAGATATGACTGTGATGATAAAAGTCAGTATGTCTGCCCGGGCAAAAGATCTTGTAAAAGCTTTAGATTACTGCAGTGGTGCTAATTTAACAAATATGAACGTGGTAACCCTGAAGTAAGGAGACACTCTTAATGGAAGAACAACCGCAAGAAAAGCCAACAAAACAGCAAACATTTGATCCGGAAGCTATTTTAGCAGACTATCAGCATCACAAGATGGTCGAAAACATGATCGGGCCTTTAATTTCACTTGCTATTCATATTCTTCTTATACTGTCCATCCTTATCTTTTATAAGCCAAAACCTCAAATTCAGCAAGCATCCATCGAAATGGAAATGAAGGAAATGAAGGTCAAAGAACTCGACGAAAAAGAATTGGAAAAAATGGAAGAACTGGAAGAAATTGCCGAAGAAGTCGTTCCCACAATCGAACGCCCGACAGTTCTCTCGGATTCGGATGCCGCCTCCGATGTTGTTTCCTCCATCGATGATTTCAGCGATGAAATGGCCGCAACGGATGACAATTCCATGGACTTCAGTGATATTCTCGATATTCGAGAAAGTGACACCCCACTGAAAATTTCCGGTTTATATGGCGGACGCACCGATGCCGGGCGCAAAAAAGCGACCCACCGTTTTGGCGGCTCCGCCAGAACCGAGCTTGCAGTCTTGAAAGCACTCTACTGGTTAAAAAAAACACAGCATCCCAATGGCTCATGGGCGCCAAGCTATCAACAAGCAATGACCGGACTGGCCCTGCTTGCTTATCTTGCCCATGGCGAAACACCCGCATCCAAAGAATTTGGCACAACGGTACAAAAGGCAATGCAATTCCTGATTGATTATATGGAGCAAGCCTCTACAGATCCCCATGAACATAATCCTTATACCACTGGAATTGTAACCTATGCATTATCAGAGGCCTATGGTTTAACCAAACTACCAAAACTCAAAACCGCAATGGAAAAAGCACTTAAAATTATTATAGACGGCCAACAAAAAAGCGGCGGATATGATTATCATTACAAACAAGACGCGCGATGGGATTTATCCGTTGCAGGCTGGCAAATTCAAGCAATGAAAGCGGGATTTGTTTCCGGCGCCAATGTCCCGCAACTTGACAAGGCTATTGAACGTAGCGTTCATTTTCTCAAACTCGTCTGCTATAACAAAAACAATACACAATATCCTTTTGGATACAGCAAACCAGGCGGTGGTTCCTGGGGCATGCAAGGCGCTGGAGCCCTTTGTTTACAGCTCTTGGGCGAAGGACATTGCCGGGCGGTTCGTCATGCAACAAAAAGCATCGAAAAAAACCATCTTGAGCATGTTGTCTGGAACGACAAAGACAGAAAAATATCAGTCCTTTCAAAAAATCCGATTTATGCATGGTATTATGAAACACAGGTCATGTTTCATACGGGACAAAGTTCTTGGCGCAAATGGAACAAGATGTTTTCAAATATGGTTCTAAAAACACAAGTCGATGACGGCAGTTATGATGGCCATCTCTGCGGATATTGGCCCTGTCCACCGCCATCTGAGCCAACAGGAGTGGAAAAATGGTACACCACTTCTCTTTGTGCATTAAGCCTGCAAGTCTATTATCGGTACTTGCCATCTTACAAGATGCCCAAAAAAATGGCAGAGACCAAACCCAATGAATTAAATAAACTGGATGCTGAGCTGGGGTTGGAACTATAACACCAAAAGATACTGTCTTATTTCTTTTTATGGATCCTCAGGAAACGATACTTCCGCCCTAAATATATTACACAGCCCTATTGGAAACTTAGAAAAATGGAATCGACCCATTAAATATTTCGAAGAGCCAAAATTTTATCCTGTCCAACGCTTGATAAACCAAGATGTGAATTTGTGACTCTTCATCCATTTCAATTCCCGGCAACTCACCGTAATTAGTAACGGAACCAAAGTTCCTTTTTAACCCCTTTATTCGCCCCTAAAGTCATTCTATTTTTTTATAATCTGCGGATAGTTTTTATCTTTTTCTACCGTCAGAATTTTAGTGACTTGAATTTTATATTTCCAGCAGTTTTCAAAATTCCAATCACCATCATGGTCCAATAAATATTTAAATTTTTGATCAAGCTCAAACTGGAATTGTTGTATTTCTGTTATTGCGGCATTCAATCCATTTTCATCATCCAATCGCTTCTTTTCTCCTGATACGCCACCAAAACAACATGGATTCGATATTTTAGATTCTTCATACTCAGCCTCAAAAAGGGCAGGAGATGCCTCTGATTCAACAGCCCCCTCTGCCTCTTCAGGCTTCTGTTTTATGGTCTTGACAATAAATTGATAGAAACGATCCTCTTCATCATCAAAGGCCTGACAAATAATTTTATGCAGCATTTCAAATGTCTGATCGCCACGAATAAGAATATCGTGATACGATTTTTTATTACGTGCTGATTTTACTCGAAAACGATAAGCTTGTGCGATTATCATCCATTCCACCTGTCTTAAAGCTGTTTAACTCTCTAAAATTCATAGAACTCTAACTCGTAGTAACCTTATTACTATATAACAACAAACTTAACTTTAAATGTGCAGCCGTAATTTTTTTGAAATTTATGCGTCCGCCTCTATTTTCAAGAATACATTTAAAATAATTTAGCGCGTCGCAAAACGAATTACGACGCGCTAAATAAAGAAACTCAGTAACGAATAATTACTTCGTAATATCTTTAACCGCAAGCTCTACTTCACCTTCAAGCCCCTTGGTTGAAGTCAACCCTTTGTAAATAATCCGTGTTGCCATCTCAACAGAAGCGATAGCTCTGCGATACTGGGCAGGAATCATCCCCAAACGGTCCCGATACTGCTTAATATAAATAGCCGGGAGATACCCCAGCATCATTTCATCTGTAATCAGTTCTTCGTGAGAACCGAGATAATCATAAATGGCCATATTCTTAGCATTAATAGTATCACTGACCTTCTGAGAAAGATCCGTCATATATTTTCCAGTGGCCTTTTTCTGTGCATACAGCCAATCCGCCTCAGCGTTTGCCAAGAACGCAAGCCGTTCTTTCACCTGAGCAACAAGCGTAGGACGAATTGCTTTGAATTCTGGGATCGTAAGCATCAATCCGCTAAGCACCTCATAGGAAGACGTGATAACACCACACTTATTGGCAGAAGCATCCTTAATAATAAGAATGCCGCTTTTCTGCAATTCAATACGAGCTTCCGGTGTAATAAAGGAGTTTCCGCCTTCAAGAATTGCACGGCATCCATGACCATTCTTGTTCATGTATTCTTCTACATTATCCATATTAACTGTCTGCGGACGGCCACCACAAGGCAACATGATATCCGCATAACGTTTCATATTATTCTGATTAATAGCCATATAATCATCACGGAAAATACGCTTTTCAACAAGTTTGCCATTTTCAACGAGCGCCGCACTGAAATACTCTTCCCCTTCTTCAATAATGGGGTTATTACTTGTCAAGAAGGCGCCTTCACCCTTCAGTGCTGCTTTATCAAATTCAGGAATATTGCCTTTCAAAACCAATTTTTCAAGGGCTACGCGGTCAATACCGGCCGGATCATAAAGCACACCGGAACCAGCTGTAATAGCAATAATTTTCATATTCTTGTGAATATATTCGCCATTTTCTTTTTTCGCCAGAATCAAGTCAAGCATATTGCCAGCGACATCGCCATTCGTACCACCTGAAAGTTTTACGGTAAATTCATCCTTTTCACCATCAATACCGAGTTCCTTCAGCGTTCTCAAGAAGAACTGATAGAGGCCGAAACTCGTAACGCCGTACTTTTTATGATTCATACCATTATCCGGCTTACCAGAAATGATTCCACCGCCAAGCGTATAGCCTGCTGCTGCTGCATAATTTCCCATATATTGAATCATGTTATCCAGCATGAATTCATCTGGGCCGACTTCAATAATTTCTTTATAGCCAAGCAAGTCAACAACATCTTTATTTTTCAGCTTATCATCCGCATCGTAGTTAATTAAAACAAGCAATGAATCCAAAATGGCTTTCTGAATTTCCCACATTTTTGGTTTGAAATTCGAACCGGAACGGAACGAATCAAACAACGTGATCATCTTCGATCCGCCTTCATAAATATCTTTATTCTTCTGATTTTGTGTATGCGCTAAAACAAACACTTCACGGAAATACTCACGATTGACCGAATCATAAATATCATATTTTTCGAGGCTATTTCCACCCGGACGAGGAATCAGCGTACGCCAGCCACCACGCGCAATTTCAGTAAAACGAACCTGGAAACCAGAAGCCTTGCTGCGGAAGAAATAAAACACACCAAAAGGCGAACCTTTCGGGAATGCCTTCATATACGCCGACGATATGGCACCATAAAATTCCATAAAAGAAGGCAATAAACGAAATGATAACGCCGCTTTATCCGCAACAAAAAAATTCGTCTTTACCGTAACATCAATGAAATTAAGAATCGCTTTGAAAAGACTTTGGCTCGTAGCAGTCTTATAGTCAATTCCACTATTGATTTTAGCAATTGCATCCACCAATGCTTCCCGGGCGGTATCTTTATTCATACTGCTGCCTTGGGGCGAAAATTTAGCATAAAAATAGCTGACAACTTTTTCAGCGGCCATAAAATTAACGCAAATCAAACGCGCGATTTCCGCTTTCGAATACTTATCCGGATTAATATAAACAAACTGACTGTGTGCAAATTCACCAACGGCACGCAAAATATTAACATTCTCAATCGCAAAACCACGCTTAACAACTAGTTCTGAATAGTAAACATCATCATCATCGCTCCAATATAACGTTTTAACAGCACGAATAATGGCATCAAATTTTGCTGCCGGGCCATCAAAATAGAAAACACCACAATCAACAGCCTGCTTTGTTAAATCTTCAGCATCCACACATTTAGAAAAATTTTGCCATTTTGCACATTCAAGCTTGCAGCCAAGCACCACAAAAACATCCGCAATACGGCCGAAAAAATGGCACGTGTTAATCGCATTCGGAGCTATTACTTTTAAGCAGTTTTTGCTGCCAGAAGGCTTAATCGCACACTGAATCTTAGAAGCACCCTGCAATTCCAAAGCAGCCTTCATCGTCGCAACAACACAATTTTTGTCATCGCCATGCAACGCACCCCAATGAATGCGATTATACAATTCGTCAAAATCAGGATCCTCTGATTTTGCAATAGCTTTAAGGTCGCTCAGCGCAAACATCGGAGCCGCTTCCGCAACGGTTAATGCATAAATCTCAACAACGACAGTATATTCTGCACCCGCCACAGTCACTGTTTTTACAGATTCGTATATTTCTCCTGCGACAAAATTAGCAGAAATATCCGATTTCGCGCTAACACCTGACTTTAAATAAAAACGAACCGTTTTTCCAGATACCTCTCTAGTACAAGCAGTTCCATCTGGACTCAAATGATGGAATAATGACACCACTTCTATCGCGATTTTTGAATCAATAACTTCAAAAAAATGGACTGGCATTACTTGGTTAAGAGTGGCATAACTAGCAGCTAGTACCTTAGCACTTTCAGCAACTGCAGAGTCGAGATAGGATTTCTGTTCTAACATAGTTGTTCCTTTTACAACAATTTTATTAAGTTATTCTGAATAGGTTCAAAATAATGACTATAAAGTCCCCTTTTTTGATTAAAAGAGGAAGTTTTACACAACATCTATGCTTATATTCTATTTTACATGAAAATACACATCAATAAGCTCTATAATATATTATTTTTATTGTATTTTTCAACTGGTTTTTTGTAAAAAAAAACGAGAATTCTATACATACAGAAAAAAATATTGTATATTTCCATTTTCCCTCTGTATTATCCAATATTTTTATCTTAAAATATTTTTAAGAGTATGCGACCCATTTCACACAGCAAAACGGTTTTTTAGTGAACAATACCTACTGAATAATTAAATTTTATATCTTCTATTATTCTTTTTTATAGCATTTGCTTCAATAAGTGCTAAATACCAACTCCCGTTGCAATCGTCGTTTTCTCTTTCAATATCACCGGATACACCGACAAAACATTTTCAGAAAAGACTGCCTGCTCGATAAAGTTTTTAAGCCGGTTGCGGCATGAATCCAAATCCGCCTCCACATTACAGACCATTTGAATAACTGTCCAAGAATCTTTTGGAGAATAGTAACAACGAAAAGTCAGAAAACTCCCAGTTGATTTTCGATCCGTTGTATACCATTGCCAATAAATTTTTTG
>JBAYAV010000131.1:0-7992 GCA_041669565.1 Lentisphaeria bacterium | reverse complement strand
TTTACATTTGCCTAATTCTCGTGAATGCTTTTTGTGCCGCCAACCTCGTCACATACCTGAGGGTATGCTCCTCGTTGTCGACCCCAAAATCAAATCACGATTTTTTCGGCAAATTGTCAAGTTCATTTTTTTACAGCCCCTAAGAGTTTGAAACAAAATTAATTGTGTGTAAATAGATTCTTTATGCGCGCGGGGTGGGGGTCCCCCAATGGTAGGGTGGGCAAAAATTGTAAAATCAAGAACCACAGCAAAGAACATAGCCTCTTTTTTTTCAATTTCAAGAAAGAACATACAGAAGCGTAAACAATCATAAAATGCAAAGACTTTTTTTGCATAAAAGCAGGGATGCATCGATTTTTCAAAAGGGAAGTCCAGACTGCAAAAAGTCATAAAGCGCCTACCAAAGTCCCTGAAAGTCATATCATGCAATAGAAAGCATAGCACAGTGCAATCAACCGTTCCCCCCTCTTCGCGACGTCCAGCCTTTCTAAAGACCTAGAAAAGTGCACAATACATTTTAATTTTTTGTGACGGAGCAAAACAAACGTAGAGACGCAAAATTTTGCGTCTCTACGTTTCCGCATCCCGATACATTTCCGCGTCCATTCTTAGTTTTGGCAATTTCAATTATTCCGTTAAAGAGATTTTTTAACAAAAACAGCTCATAGGGCCTATTTTATCAAGATATAAATTGTCCGCTGAGTTGATTTCTTTTTTTTCGGATTTAAATTGTTATCAACAACGTTGTTATCTATAAAAAGGATACAGCCAATAAGAAGTCCAATAATTATTTTATCGTTTTTTTATAGAAACAGGGAAAAAACAAGGCCTTGAAAAATGGATTCTGCAAACGCCCGGAAAAAATATAAAATATTAATGCTCGATGATGAGCGCGTCATACTCCTGACCATTGCGGGAGTTTTACGCAACGCGCCCTACAATTTAGTCATGTGCAATAATGTTTCAGAGGCCATGGAGCAATTTAAACAAGGCGGTTTTGATTGCATCATATCGGACATCATAATGGATGACATCGACGGTTTTGAATTTCGCGGTTTAATTCGCAAATACAACGCGCGGATACCCTTTATTTTTTTATCCGCCATGGTTAATGACATCAACAACTCCTTGATAAATAACATCATGAGTGACAACTTCTCCTTCTATTTAAACAAGAAGTTTTCTCGCGATGACTTATTGCGGAAATTAGAGCAGGTTATCGAGCCTTATCGTGCTCAGGCAGAGATGCAGCAGTTACGCAAATCTCTTGAAAATCAATTAGAGATGGCAAAAAAGGTGCAGATTGCTATTTTACCGCCCATTTTTCAAATCAAGAATAATTATATCACGAGCTATATTTACAAGCCGAAATTTCAAGTCAGCGGTGATTTTTTTGAAAGCATCCCCCTTAATAAAAACAAGTGCATTTGGGTTCTGGGTGATATCTCCGGGCACGGCATTCATTCTGCTCTAATTATGAGTGCCATTATTTCTGTTATAAAAGAGACCGTACAGACAAAAAAAGAATATCATACGAAACCGGAATTAATTCTAAAAGATCTGAATCAATTTTTTCGTACAAAATTTAAAGTCAATCATTACATGACCTGTATGATTGCCATTTGGGATTTTGAGCAGAAAGTCCTTCTTTATCATAACGCTGGCTGTCCTGATATTCTCTGTTTTAACAACAAAACGCTAGAGAAGACCGACATGAATCCTGATCATCTAGGCAGTGTTCCGATCGGGATGTTTGATGATGCTGTTTATTCTGCCAAAGACAATATAAAGTATCATTTTTGCGATGACGACGTCTTTTTTGCTCTTTCGGATGGCATCTATGATCTTTCGCAAAGTGAAGAAGCACAAAATGAAGAAAACGATGATTACATTGAAGAATCCTTCCTTGAAACGACCTTAAAAGCAACGTTAGGGAACAACAGTATTCCGCAGATTCCGTATCAATTTTGGGACATATTGCAAAAATCAGGATATCATTCGCAAATTGATGATTGCACGATGGTTTTGATGACGCGAAATCCTTACAAGCTAAATCCAAACCACCTTTATCGCCAGATTTATCCAACTGCCATTGATGTTGATACCGCCGCCATGGAGATTGGCGAATATGTACGAAAGCAATTTTCATCCGATATCATGGCGGAAAAAACAGAATTACTGCTATGTGAATTTTTAAATAACATCATTTCGCATAGTGAAGCAAAAGATTTAGATGGTCATTTTGACAGTGTCGCATTATACTTAAAAGGGAAGCCAACAAGAATAGAAATAAGAGTATGGGACTTTAATCCCAATTGGAAAAATATAAATTTCAAATCACACAATCATGAAGAGCTAGATCGTTTATTTGATAAATTAAACAGCAATGGCGCGCCCAATGGCCGTGGAGTTCCTTTGATCATGAAACTTTCATCCAATGTTCGTCGAAATTTTTATGATCAATTAAATGAGACCATATTCACCATAGACACAAAGAAGATAGAATGATACAATCGATACGCACCCATTTTCAAGACAGCCTCGGGATTGATGACGAAGATCTTATCCAGGAAATTTATGCGGAGTATATAAAAGAAACGAAGAAGAATTGCAAAATCATCGGGGAATTATTAGCGCAGGGGCAAAATTCCAAAGAGCTTTGCGGGGTAATTCACACCCTGAAGGGTTGCATCCTCAATGTTGGGCATGCTGAATTGGAACAATTTGCAATTGACATGAATAATGCGGCAAAACAGAACGACCCTGATGAATGC
Source organism: Lentisphaeria bacterium (assembly GCA_041669565.1). GTDB lineage: Bacteria > Verrucomicrobiota > Lentisphaeria > Oligosphaerales > Oligosphaeraceae > JBAYAV01. Next base: position 5,218 of record JBAYAV010000131.1, on the reverse strand, counting down.
AGACGAAATTTTCAATTATTGAACAGCAATTACAAAAAGATTTATGAAAGCCTTTAAAACACATCCTTCTATAGAACAATATCAGATAAAAAAGATTCAGTTGGAATTAAATGAACACGGATCAATGCTTCCATATCATTTAGTTAAAATGCGTCTATGGTTTTTCATGATCAATCTTTCTTACTGGATAAAGCGTCTTTTTGATATTTTTATCTCGGTCATGGCCATCGTCATTTTATCTCCCCTGTTCATTACATGTGCGATTTTGATCAAATTAGGTTCCGACGGTCCTGTTTTTTATGTTCAGAATCGCGTAGGACTCTACGGCCGGATCTTTCGATTTTACAAATTTCGAACAATGTATATGAATGCAGATAAGCTAAAAGAGAAACTCCAAAAGCAAAATGAATCTGCCGATGGTGTGATTTTTAAAATGAAGAAAGACCCCCGCATCACGCGCATCGGATCTATTTTACGGAAAACAAGCATGGATGAACTACCTCAGCTGTTAAATGTTTTATATGGGAACATGAGCCTGGTTGGTCCGCGTCCCCCCCTCCCATCCGAAGTTCTTTCTTACACATTGGAGGATCGCAAACGGCTGAATGTGTCCCCCGGAATTACTGGCATTTGGCAGATTTCCGGACGCAGTGACATACCTTTCAAGAAACAGGTTGCCCTGGATAAGGCCTATATTTCTTCCCAGAGTTTATTAGGCGATCTCTTTATATTACTGAAAACAATACCTGCGATTTTGTCTGGGAAAGGAGCTTATTGAGATGATAACAAAAGCAATAATAGCTCCTTATATTGATGAAATAAAATACTTAAATGATCTCTTTATGAGTTCCAGTTTTTATTCCTTGCCTCTTGTTGACAAAACAATTGCGGAGCATTACCTGGATCGATGCTCGTTTTTAAAAATAGATAATGTTCAACTCTTGGATTATGAGTATAACACTTCTTTAGCCGAGACCATCGGCAGCGGCGAAAAGTGGGGAATCACCGTGAGTTATCACGGTGATTCGATCCAGAAAGACATCGGGAGTTTACAAAAGAAGAATCTTAGTTTTATGGGTGAGGATGAGCGGACGCTGCTCATTTATGGCGCCATTCTGCCCCTTATTACCACGGATGATTTCAAAAATTTTACCGAAGTAATTGACAATGACAAGTGCTCGCTTCCGGGCATCTATATGCTGTCTGCTAAAAAGATCTACTACAACCCAAAACTGGAATATATTTCTTTGGCAAGTCTCGATGATTTTTTTGATGCCAATTTTAGACTGTTGCAGGATCCCTCAACACAGTATATTTTGCCGAATTATTCATCGGAATCGGGTATTTATATTGGTCGGAACTGTGGAATTCTTCCGAATGTAACAATTACGCCGTCCATATTATTGGGCGACAATGCATTAATTGGTCGAAATTGTGAATTATACGGCCCCGTTATCATTGGGAACAATGTCATTATCAATCAGAACAATATTTTTCATCATTCCATTGTAATGCCCTATTCTTTCATTGGCAATAACATGGAATTTCGGAATAAGATTATATATTTTTCTCGAATTATAGACGTTCCTACCGGCACCTATATTGACATTATTGAAAAGCACGTCACTCAGAATCTATCCCGGCTTAAAACAAAATTTGATTTTTTTAAGATATGGGAATATCTATTAGCCCTCTTTTTAATTTTTCCCCTTGCGGGGATTTTTGTAATAGACAAGCTGACCTTTTCGAAATTGCATTCTTTTGCGAAAAGATGTTCCGTTGAGACATTACCCATTCTTTGGAAAGTACTCAAATTTCAAGCGGATTTAATTCTTCGGGAAAGCACAGAAAAAGAGGCCGCGTTTACCTATTCAAAAAGTCTTGGCAACCAACCCAACAAATATCAAATAAATATTGACAATAAGTATTACGAATATAACCGAAACTGCTCCTTGATTTTTCTTACAGTAGTACGAAACATCTTTCACCGATGGAGTAAAAAATAATGTCTTTCAATCGGACTCATCGTTATTTTACAGGAATAAAGAACGCTCCTCAGGAGGAGTTGCTTGCTTCCGTTCTAGAAAAACTGAAGCAAAAAATAGAAAATCGATACTTTTCCAAGAAGCGTTGCTCTTTTTCTTTCGCACTCTATTTAGGAGGCGGTTACGGAAGAGGCGAAGGCGGTGTTCAAATAACAAACACGGACACTGCTCTCTATAATGATCTGGATTTATTCCTTTTTACTCAAAATGCCAACCGAAAAGAAAGAGCAGAAATAACAAAACAGATTCGGCAATTTTGTCAAGAACTGGAGCCCGAACTTAAAATTGATATCGACTGTGCGGACGCTAAAAGAGCATCCCATTTACCAAAATTATCCTCGCGGTTAATGTACCAGGAATTGCGTCACGGTCATGTTTGTATTACTCAAAACATGGACGCAATCGCCAAAATAAAGCCGTTAGATGCGAAAGAGATTCCGCCCATTGAGGCCGTGCGTCTCCTTGTAAATCGTGGAATGGGACTCTTATGGGCACTGCGTGAAGAGGGAGACAATAATTTTATTTTGCGCAATATGCATAAAGCCGTACTCGGCGCCGCAGATGCTTTTTTGATTTTCAAGAAACGGTACGACTACACATTAGAGAATCGCGTTAAAAATTTCAATGTTTTGGTACGAGAAGAGTCCTTGCCAGAAAGCTATGCGGCTCTTTATCAGCATGCAATAGAATTCAAGTACCGCCCGCCCCTTTCTTCGGGGCCTTTTTCTCAAGATAAAGCATTGGAGATCGCCGTTTTTTTTAGAGATATTCTTGAAAAGATAAGCGGCTATTCCTCCAATGCGGCACCAAACTTATCTTTATATTGTCATTATACTGCCTATCTCCGAATTCGTAATTATGTCAAATGGGTTTTAAAAACAAAACATTTCACAGGTTGTGTCGAAGCATCCGTACCGCTCATTTCAGCAATTATGCAAATACATTCTTTTTTAGAAATGAATCCGGTTCAGCTCAAAAAGAAGGATATCCATTCTTTGGTACAACTTTGGAAATTTTTTGGATAACCAACATGGAAGGGTGTTCTATTAGGCCGTTCTTTTATAACAAAAAGTAATATTATGCAAAATAATTCAGCAAATAACGAGAGTTTCCTTTTAGAAAAGGGTCCCGACAAATTAGAGGGCAATTCTGATGCAATGCCGCAGATTTTTGTAATCTGGCAAAAATTATTTTTTAAGATTATTATGCATCAGGGAATTCTTTTTCTTATTCTATTTTTTCTTTTTTGCGCTATTAATATTTATGCATTATATCGTTTTAAATTAACTCAGATGATCCGCTCTGAAGCGAAGTTATCCATGTTTTTCTATCCACAGACAAACAAAACAATACACACCATTGACATCAATCAGGCGATTGCTCTTTTTCAACGAAAAATAGTAATGAACAATATCAGTGAAGTCATGAACTATTCTTCGGACGCCATTCAAAATCTTGGCCATTATATAAAATTTGCGCCCGCTGAAGATTCGGACAACATGATTATGATTACCGCATACGCCAAATCAAAGCGTATTGCAATTGATTTAGTTAATGTTACAGCGCAGCAATGTATTGATGAATATCATAAATTTCGCGCAAAAGAGCTCGAAAAACATACATTGAATTTAGAAGCAATGGCCGAAGAGATCCGCAACAAGATTACTTTTTTCGAAAAAAGTCAGCAAAAATTATTAGAGGACTACAGCTCTTCCAATCCAGAGCAGGAATTAGGGCGCATTCGGGAAGTCATTTCCCAACTAACGATACACCAGACAGACATCAAAGTGCAATTATCAAACCAAGAAGTTCAAATAGAACGGCTGAACATTTTAACGAAGGGCATTTCTCAAAAGACACTTTTTGAATTAAATAAAATCAAGCCTGTCTTAAGCGAAAAAGAAAAAACGGAAAAAGAGCTATTTCAATTAAGCAAAATCTACACCGATCAGAACCCCAGAATTATCATCCTCAAGGCAGAATACAAAAGGCAAAATGAACAAATAAATAAATTTTTAGAAAAAAATGACATCGCCAATTTGTCGCCTGAATTAATAAACCAGGTAAGCGACGCATTTGTAGAACTGCAAATTCAGGGAAAAGTATTAGAGCAACTCCAGAAAAGGAATGCGTCCATTGATAAAGTCATTCAAGAGAATCGAAAAATCATGGCGAAAATCACTGAAATCATTCCGCAATACAATCAATATGATAATGACCGAAAATCTTATATTAGCATTTTAGCAGAAAAGAATGAGACTCTCGCCGATTTAATATCCATGAAAGACGGGGTAAAAAATGAGCTCCAGCCCGTTGAAAAGACTCTCTACGCAACGGAATATCCTATTTTTACTATAAAAGGCTTTCTTCTTGCTATTATCATAGCCATCGTTTTAAGTTTATTTCTTACCATCACACTCACGATTATAAGAATTTTAGAGGGAAAAATACAATATCCGGAAGAAATAGAATTCTATAAAAACATCTCTTATATCGGCTGCTATTCCACAAAGCTACAGAAGAAAGTATCCAAAAGACAGCAAATCCGCCAACTTCATTACCAACTGGAAAAAACGATATACAAAAACAAAATCGTTCTTGTAACATCGCTGCCCCGCTGTAAAAGCTATTCCGATATCCAGTCTGCATTAAATTGGAATGCCGCCATGTCCGGACTAAAAACGTTCAATATCTCAATCGTTGATGCCTCAACCTTTGATTTCAGCACTTTTAAAAATGAAATGAAGGACCTCTTGCTTATACAGAGTAATAACGACAAAGGAATTTTACCACTCGAAAACTTCAAAAGCATTAACCCGGCAGAGCTCAAGATGTTTGAAAACGATGTCCAAACGATTGCCAAAGATTTTGATATCATCTTCCTGCAACTCGAAAAAACATCTATTTTCAATTCATTCCTATTTGAACAAATACAGGCCTGCTGTGACTGCAGCCTTATCTTCGTCGGCCTAAAAGTTGACAAACGAAAAAACATCTATGATTTGACTAAATTACAGGAAAAAACCGGCAAAACAATGGGCGTACTTGTGATATAACCTAAAATCCGCAGTTTTTTATAGTACACACAGATTTTTCTCAAAACCGGACTCCATCCGCCAAACATCTGTTTGTCACTTGTCCAAGTTTATTTTCAATCCGAATTCCTTGAATAC
>JBAYAV010000130.1:0-8006 GCA_041669565.1 Lentisphaeria bacterium | reverse complement strand
TTGCACGGCCGCTGATTTTTATATACGTACGTCGCCAAGACAACCGATGTTTGAAATCAGAAACGACGCACGTCCGTGCGCCGCTACGAGGGGGATCTACAAATTCAGCGTTTGCATTGTTTCTTCTAACAAACTTATCATCCTTAAATATTGATCCATAGTCAGTCGGAGGCAAAGGATCATTTTAAGATTTCAGTGTAGAAGCTCGAATAAGAAGTTTCGTTGGCACAATATGTTTCATTGATTTAAAACGCATGGAGGGATTTCGCATACGGCAAAGAAGGATTCTGGCTGCTTCCGTGCCAAGTTCTGCCGTATTTTGCTGAATTGTTGTAATCGGCACGGGCAATAAATCAGTTCCCTTCATTCCGGAAAAACCTGTGATACCAATTTCGTTTGGTATTTTTATTTTGTGTTCCAAAAGGATCTGCTCTACCCCCATAGCCAGGGGGTCATTGTAACAGACGATAACATCCGGTTTTTCAGCACTGTTCAATAACTTTTGCGCACCGTAATTTCCATCAGCAATATCCGATCCAACCGCATAAACCCAATCTGATCGCAGCGGGATCCCCGCATTCGCCAGCGCCTCTCGAAACCCGCAAAGCCGCTCCCGCGATACATAAGACACCCTATTTGCATCCATATACATAAACTTACGGAATCCCTGCGCAATTAAATGTTTTACCATCATAGTCATTGCATTATAATCATCCACAATAACCGCATCCGTAACAATTGGCTCGACAAGTCGGTCTAGAAAGACAAACGGGCATTTCTGTCTGCGAATCATATTTATATTGGACTCATTATTTTCCATCACCACGGGGCTCCAGATAATACCGTCGATTTTACGTTCCAATAAGGAGGATATTTTACGAAATTCATTAATCGGATCGTTAAAACTACAGCAAAATAAAATACGATAGCCCTTTGCAGAAAGATATTTTTCAATACTCTCCAATATACTCGGGAAAAAGATATTCGCGAAATGTGGCACCACCACCCCCACCGTCATCGAATTGCCCGCATGCACGAGTTCTTTAATCGAATGCGACGGAACATATTTCATCTCATCAGCCGTATCCAAAACGCGTTTCATGAGATCGGGACAAATTCCTGCCTTGCCATTAATAGCACGCGAAACAGTCATTGCTGAAATGCCTAAAACATTCGCTATATCGGTCAATGTTGTTTCTTTTCGTTTCATTTTTTCCCTATTGTTATAAATACGTTAAGCTCCTATAATATATTACATTAATTTTTTATAAGTACTACCTTGTTACTAAATTTATGTCGATGGCGATATTTTGCAGAAAGGGAAGAAGTGTTAAGACGCCTCTTCAGAGAAGAAAGCATCGATTTATTCGTACCCTTCTCAAATTATTTACAGTTAAAATGATTGATTTTTTAACAAATGATATTATGTTGAATATGAAATGTCATAGGATTTCTTCTATTTGAGAAGGTCCTTTTTTTCCCTCTTATCGGCTATCGGCATCCAATAATCCAAAAGAAACGCATTGTTGTTGTTTCCTTAAATACGTTCCGTTCATTTTGCAAAGAGCTTATTAAACAGAAGAATCGGAGGTTCAATAATGTTTCTTTTAAAAATAAGGCAATGGATTTTTGCAGTCGTCATGATAACTGTAGTTTGCATAGGAGCAGAAGAAAATAAAGATCGCAACAGCCCGATTGTACTGCAGAATAGCCAAGTCAAATTGGTGGTTGATTCGCACGATTTTTCGCTGGTCCAGATAAGCGATTTAAGACAGAACATTGATTATGTTAAAGAACCCGGCAGTTCTCTGTTTGAAATAGCACTCTGGGATCCCCAAAATCCAACCACAGAACAAAATCCGCCGACATGGTACAGCACGCGTCCGGGCACCATGATCATGGGGAACATGGCAGATAAATATATCTTCACATACCAAAAAGACAGCGAAAAACAGATCCTACATTTGAAATATATTCAGATTCCTGTTCGACAAAAAGAGAACATGGTTGATGTTGAAGTTACAATAACATTGCCGAATCATTCTTCTTTGTTTGAATGGCATCTTAGTATGACGAATTCTTCCGACTTACAGCTCTATGAGGTTCATTTTCCTAGCTTAAGTGGTTTGGCATCCAGTAAGCCGGGGAGCGAAAAAACAGATTATATTGCAGCACCCGTATATTCCGGGGTAAAAATGAAATCTCCCAGGACTACGAAAGGCGCAAGCCAGGGATTAAATGAGTACCCCGGTGCTGGGTCCAGCATTCAGATGCTCAGCTACTGTGATGATTTCGGTGGCGGACTTTATTTGGCGAGTTACGATTCGAAAGGCTATCGTAAAACTTTTGATAGTCGGCCAACTGCTTCCAAAAAGGCATTTAAGTGGTTCATCATACATTATGCCGATCTGCCGGCATATCAAAAGTGGCAGCTCCCTTATCCGATTATTTGCGGACCGATTCAAGGTGACTGGTATGATGCTGCCAAGATATACCGAAAGCAGTTTGCTTCAAAAAACTGGACACCGCTCTATAAACGCACGGATATCGCTCCGTGGTTTCGTGATTTATCGGTTTGGTTTCAGGGACAGGATCGCATACGGGATGACACAAAACCGATGGCTGCATTTACAGATCACTTAATTAAATTAAGAGAAATGCTCGGCGAGGACTATGGATTCCATTGGTATTTATGGCAGAAATATTATAAGCATGACTACCGTTATCCGAATTATTTTCCCTCGCAGATCGGTTTTAAGGAAGCCATAAGACACGTGCAAAAAGCTGGTGTTCATGTTATGCCCTATACAAACATTCATTTATTTGACCAAAACATGCCTATGTGGAAACAAGCAAAAGGTGATACAATGGCGGTTCGTGAACTGGATGGGAAAATTACGAAAGGCGGTTCGTGTGGAACGATGGCGCCGATGTGTATGAGCGTTACGAAATGGCGAAATATTATTATCAATATCGAACGAAAGTTAGTACGGTGCTACAATGTTGATGGAATCTATTTTGATGAGCTTTATTGTTATCCAAATTTCTGCTATAGCGCAAACCATAATCATCCTTGTTTTGGGGGGACTTATTTTACTGCTGGGATGCGTGATGTTCTTCGTAGAGTCAAAGAACTTAAAGCGTGGAAAAAGAAGAAGCCTGTTATAATGGGCGAGCAGATGGGAGAGACCTACATGAAAAATTGTAACGCGCTGCTCAATGGTCATGCGGACCAGAAAATGGATTCCATTCCCATATTCCAAGCAGTTAATGCGGACAATACAACCGAAGTTGGAATGTTTTTAAATAGTGCGGAAGTAGGCTCTCACAACACTTTTATGTCTAGTATTGGCTTCAATCTAGTACGCGGACGTCAGCTCGGCTGGTTCAACTTTGATCAATTTGATATTACGAAACCAGAATATTCTTGGCAGCTTGCAAAATTACGCGAATTCTGCAGCGTTCGCCGTGCAGGACAAGAATTTCTCTTTTTCGGAGAATTTCTACGAACTCCGGATTTATCCAGCTTGTCCACCACAACCCGCGTTGTGCAACTCTGGATAACGGGATTTAAAAACAAACAAAAATATGAAGTGCCAGTAGTACTGGCTGAATGCTATCGATCTCCGCAAGGTTCCATCGGAATCGTTTTAACCAATCATACCGCACAAGATCAAAACATAAGCATACCATGGAATGCCAAAGACTGGGGTATTTCTGTGGGCACAAAAATAAAACGCCAGGATTATAAGAAAGGGCAATGGGACAAATCCACAAGTTTTACATTAGCAAATAAGCTCATCATAATGGTTCCCGCTTATAGCCCGATGCTAGTCAAAATTTCTCTGCAAAAATAAAGCCGTCAAGCAAGATTTTAAAAATGCTTGCATTTTCAACCTGCGGCCCATTCCCCTAACAGCCATTTAGGGGGCCTTCTAGGAACACACTACCAAATTTCCGGCCAGCCCATCGGCAAACGATAGAAAACCGCCATTTGAATTGATTCCTTCTGAACATCAATAAAATTGTAACAGAGCAGCCTCATTACCAAATGTCTGCTATGCTTTTAAGGCACGGTCAATATACTACAAGCCAATTTGTTATAAACAAATTATTGCACGAAATTAAGGTTGTCTATTAAACAATAATTATTTTGAAAGATCCTCAAAAAATGGCAAAAAGAATTGCAAACATTTATAATTTTGTTCGGGACATGGATCCACGTCTGCCAGATAATGGAAGAGACCTTCTTTTCCATGCAACAAAGATGGAATTATTTTTATTGAAAAAATACAACATGCCATCCACCTTTGCCTTGCAATACGACGCACTGATTAACGACAAATATCAAAAACTTTTCAAAGACAACCTAAATTCGAAAGATGAAATTGGTGCCTGGTGGGAAATTGTTCAGCCTCAGGCAGAGAGCGCCGGACTGAAATGGCGGGGGCGTTTCCCATGGGATTGGCATACAAATATCGGCTTTTCCGTCGGATATACACCCAAAGAAAGAGAACGACTTGTGGATGTCTATATGGATAAATTCAAGTCTGTTTTTGACTATTATCCCCAAACGGTCGGTTCGTGGTTTATCGATGCCCATTCCTTAAATTATATGTACGAAAAATACGGCGTCCTGGCCAGCTGCAATTGTAAAGACCAGATTGGCACAGATGGCTATACTCTTTGGGGAGGATACTGGAACCAGGCTTACTATCCAAGTAAAAAAAATGCCTATATGCCGGCACAAACAATAGAAGGGCAAATTCCCATTCCCATATTCAGAATGCTGGGCAGTGATCCGATTTACCAATATGACGTAAACATTGGCCAAACCTGTCAAGAAGTTATTACGCTTGAGCCCGTCTATACGGGAAGCTTGGGCGGGGGAGGAAATGCCAAATGGGTTCACTGGTTTCTGGGACTTCTTACGGAAGAGCCCTGTTTGGCTTTCGCTTATACTCAGATTGGGCAAGAAAACTCCTTCACATGGGACAAAATAGAAAAAGGACTCAATTTACAAATAAAGCAGCTTGACAAGCTTCGAACCGCAGGAAAAATATCGATAGAAACACTTTGTGAATCCGGGAAATGGTTTCGTCATCAGTTCAAATGCACTCCCGCAACAGCCTTCACAGCCGGAAAAGACTGGAAACAAAAAAATTGTCGTACTGCGTGGTATAATTGCAAATTTTATCGAATCAACATATTATGGGAAAACAAAACGCTCCGAATTCGAGATCTGCATCTTTTTGATGAAAAAGTAATATCAGAGTACTTTCTGAAAACGGCTAAAACAAACTTAGCGAACTACCGCACCCTCCCCGTTATGGACGGCTTTCACTGGAGTACCAAAGATCATCCTGCTGGAATTTTTCTAGTATCCAATCAAACCGGTCCCTGGGAACCCATTCAATCATCCTGCGATCCCGTGTTTCAAGAACCCAATAACACAACATTGGCCATTTGTTGGAAATTGAACAGCAAGCAACAATTCCGCTGCGCCTGCAAAGAAAACAGCCTTATTGCATCTATTCCAATGGATACCTCATGGGCACTGAATTGGCGCGTTTTTAAGGATACTCCTCTAGTAAAAAAAGGAACCCAAAACAGAATTTCCTTCCAGATTAAAAAAATCAAATACAGTCTTAATTGTCTGCATGGTAATATTGAAAAGTGTACTTCAAGAAGTATCCTTTTTAAGCCGGGAACCGATGGAACATTAGTTCTCCAAATGGAACTGCTGTAAATCGGCAAAAAAAAACACCCCCATTCTACAGCCTGTGGCAAAAGGCCTCCAATACAAATTTTACCCCTTCCGAGACCCCCAGTTCCCTTGTTTATAAAAAAAAATGTTAAAAACACGTTAAATAAATATTTTATATTGCGTCTATTTTTTTTGACATTATAATGTATAATAATTTAATGTTTTGAATTATCACTATCGTTTATTCAATTATTATAAAACAGAGGTTTAGATCATGTCCGAGAATATTAAAATTGGCATTCGTCCAATTATTGATGGTCGTCGCAAAGGTGTTCGCGAATCATTAGAAGAGCAGACCATGAATTTAGCGCATGCTGCCAAGAATCTTATTGAGCGCAATTTACGCTATGAAGACGGCAAGAAAGTTGAGTGTGTCATTGCGGATACCACAATTGGTGGTGTTTATGAGGCATCGAAATGTGCCGAGAAATTCAGCAAGCTGAATGTAACGGCCACATTGAGTGTAACGCCCTGCTGGTGTTATGGTTCTGAAACAATGGATATGGATCCCCTCACCCAAAAAGCCGTATGGGGATTTAACGGCACGGAACGTCCGGGTGCTGTTTATCTAGCCGCAGTTCTTGCTGCGCATGCGCAAAAAGGCCTACCGGCGTTCGGTATTTATGGCCGCGATGTCAAGAATTCCAGCGATATGGTAATTCCAGAAGATGTTTCTGAAAAGATTTTGCGTTTTGCCCGTGCGGCCGTTGCCGCCGGCGCCATGCGTGGAAAATCCTACCTGTCCATCGGCAGCGTCGCCATGGGAATTGGCGGGAGCATCGTCAATCCGGACTTTTTTGAAAGCTACCTGAATATGCGCTGCGAGTCCGTTGATATGTCTGAAATTATTCGCCGTGTTAATGAAAATATTTTTGATCCGGATGAATATGAGAAAGCCTATCAATGGGTAAAAAAACACTGCAAAGCCGGCTTTGACAACAATTCTGAAAAGATGAAATATTCTCCGGAACGCAAAGAAAAGATTTGGCAGTACTGCATTAAAATGACTCTTATTGCCAAAGATTTACTGCATGGCAATCCGAAATTGGCCGAATTGGGCTTTGCGGAAGAAGCCTGTGGTCACAACGCGATCGCCGGTGGTTTTCAAGGGCAACGTCAATGGACCGACCACATGCCCAATGGCGATTTTATGGAAACCATTTTGAATACATCTTTTGACTGGAACGGCATTCGTCCGCCCTACGTATTTGCAACTGAAAATGATTCCTTAAACGGCGTTGCGATGCTATTTGGTCATTTGTTAAGCAATACCGCTAGCGGCTTTTCAGATGTGCGTACCTATTGGAGTCCGGAAGCCGTCAAAGAAGCAACCGGCTTCGATCTTGAAGTTCCGGGGATGATTCACCTGATCAACTCCGGCGCAACAACCCTGGACGCAGCCGGTCAAATGACGAAAGACGGCAAACCGGTTATGAAACCTTTCTGGGATATAACCGAAAACGATGTAGAAAAAAGCATCGATGCCACCCAATGGTGCCCCGCGATTCATGAATATTTCCGCGGTGGCGGCTATTCTTCTCAGTTCCTAACCAAAGGCGAAATGCCAATCACCCTCTCCCGTATTAATATCGTCAAGGGACTCGGCCCCGTTTTGCAGATTGCAGAAGGCAAAACCTATCAGCCGCCCAAGGAAGTCCATGATGTTCTAAACAAACGCACCGATCCGACTTGGCCGACAACGTGGTTTGTACCAAGAACAGACGGCAAAGAAGGCCCCTTCAAGGATGTCTACAGCGTCATGAACTGCTGGGGTGCAAATCACGGCGCGTTCAATTACGGACATATTGGAGCCGATCTGATTACGCTGGCAGCCATGCTGCGCATACCGGTCTGCATGCACAATGTGGACGAAGCGAAGATCTTCCGTCCTGCCGCATGGAATGCCTTCGGCATGAATAAAGAAGGCGCGGACTACAGAGCCTGCGAAAACTTCGGACCGATCTACGGATAGATTAAAACGAAGAATAATACAAACTGCATAATTATTTACATCACAATATTTTTGCCGATATTACGAGCATTCATATTGCATGAAATAACTAAAATTATAGGGGCGGAATATTTTACCGTAATTAAATAAGCAGGTAAAACATTCCAGCCTTGCGTAATCAAAATTAGTTCGTGAGTTTACCCATATTTTATAGAGTTTTAATCCAGTCGTGAACAAATCAGTTCGCGGCTTTTTTTTACCTTTAAAATATGATTAGTATTATAACTT
>JBAYAV010000129.1:0-8018 GCA_041669565.1 Lentisphaeria bacterium | reverse complement strand
CCATCTTTTAAGTATTCCAGTAATATTTGGGCATCTTTTTTAAGTTGTTTACTATTTTTTTCAGCGGGATATAAAATTTCTATATTCTTGTCAATTTCTTTTAGATTATATTTGCTTATTTTTTCAAGAGCCTCAGAAGAATATTGAACAGTTTCGTTCCATTTGTTTGAATTGCCATTTAAGTATATTTTTATAAAACGATCGGTAAAATCAATTTGCAAATCACCCAATTGTTTATAATACTCTTTTAGTTGTTTAAGTAGTATTTTTAGTTTTTCAAAGTCAGGGCATTGAATTGAAATATGCTCGTCTTTAAATGTGTGATATTGTAAAAGCTCATTTGCAAAGTTTTGATATTCTTGAACTTGATTAATCGTCGGAAGTTTTTCCGTATTTGGTATGTCGTATTCAAAATCTGAAACATCAACATTTAGATAGTTTTGATGTAAGTCTAAATAATTTTGTAAATCAATATGAACTTGTTCATTATTAATATCTGAAAAATCATCACGGTACCATTTAAAATTCTCAGACTGTTTTTCTAAATTTTCTGCAATTTGAGTAAGTGTACCAGAGTAGTTTGAATTAATTTCTTGATTTCGAGTTGCCTTCTCTTTTATTTTAACAAGTTCATTGGTATTGGATGCGATTTCTTTTTTTATTTGTTTTAAATTATTATTAAAATTTTCTATTTCAGTTTGATAATTGTTTAAATTGGCTCTAGACAATTCATGATTTATTGAATTTACACTTGTTTGCAAATCTTGAATTGAAGATGAATCACCACTGAGTAAATTTACAGTCAAATCTTGAAATTCGGGAGGCAATTTATCTTTTAATACTTCTAATGCTCTTTTTGTATAAGCGGTAACTAATACCTTTTTCCCGTTGGCAAGCAAATGGCAGATTAGATTTGCAATAGTATGAGATTTTCCTGTTCCCGGAGGACCTTGCACAAGAATCTTACTATTTGTTTTAGCTTTTTCAATGATTTCAATTTGCTCATCATTATATTCTTTTGGAAAATAAATTAGTCCATTTTCAGATGTAGAACTTGGGAGTTCTCCTTCAGAAAATTCTTTTGTATTTTCAGGATGTATTCCTATCAGGTCATTCATTGACGATATATTAATTTCGTCTTCTGCATTCTCTATATTTCCTAATATTTTTTCATAAAGAGCTGTAAGATTTCTGGTATTCCTCTTTCTTAAAATCAAACATGGTGAAGATGAAATTTGAGGTTTTGAAGATATTGCAGTAGGTTTACCAATTAAATTTATATAATTCCCATTGGCTGATACTCTTTCAGCAAACATTTGTAACGCATTTTCAATATTACCGTCAGTAAAAACTGAATCTATATTATTTTCTATTATATATTCTTCAACTGCTCTTTTTACATCAATTATGTTTTGTGAATCAAATTGATCAATAATGGAGTCTATTTCAATTTGTGGCAGAGACTCGATATTAGGGCTAACAAGTATGTGAGAATCTTTTTTAGAATATTCAAAGTTTATATCTATACGTTGAGTTAAAATATGTCTAAAAATCTTTGGGCTATCACTATTTTCCTTAAAATTTAGTAAACCAACACCAATTACTAACTCATATTCCTCGCCAGATTGCTGTGTCTTATTGAAAATTTGGAATAGTTTTTTGTATGTATTATTTAAGTGTTCAAATTCTGTAAATTCCTTTTCAAAAATTTCTGTTTTCTCATTATACTCAATAAGATCGTCAATCCATTTTTGCTCAACGTAATATTTAAGTTCTTGTATAATTTCCGGGAATTCCTCAATTGAATGCAAACCTCCATCAATTTCTATTTCCTCTTTTAGAAAAGGTCCTTCATCCTCATTAATTAATGATTCTTTATTAATCCATAGCTCTAAAGTTTCTGATAGTTGAGTAAAAACTGGTTCTATTGGTTCTTTTGGCTTTCTAATTTTAAGCCAATAGTCATTTTCTGTATTAAATTCAGGCCTTATTATATTTTCAAATAGCTTATTATTCGGTATGTCATTAAGCCATAACTTCTCAGGATATTGAGTCTCTTGTGCTTCAATATCTCTTACATGATTATTTCTTAATTTTGAGAATTCCTTTAAGTATTTGAATATTTGTAGATATTTTTCTTTTTTCATTTTTATCTCATATATGCCTACATTTGCTTATTACACCTACTGGTTGGCTTCTGCGTTTCAGATTCCCAGTCTAGATTTAATCTCTATCCTTGCATATTCTAAGAGAATACTAAAGGTCCAAGAAGCAGCGGGAGCTAAGGCTTTCTCTTTTACTTTCTTCCAAATAGTGTCATCACGCATCGCGTCAAGAAATTCGTGTCCTGCCCAAGTAAGGCGAGTAAGAGTGCCGTGCACAGGCATGCCCTGGCCATCAAAACAGGGAGCTCCCTTTGCTAAGTCTGCATCAAGAATCAGGGTAATATGGTACGCCCCCGATGGATCCTCACGATCGATCAAGCCCGAGGCATCCTCCAGCTCTATCAATAGATTTCTGATGATATCCATATCGCGTTTCATGTGATCTCCTTCTTGAACCAACATACTGGTGACCGGACTGTTATATTTTTTATTTTCAACCTTTTCACTGGAATTTCACCAGATCATCAGCAGGCTTAGCCTGTAAGGGAGAGGTGGCTCTTCAAAAAAAATGATAACATTTCTTATTAATTTTATCGAAAATGACTTAGCTTCTCTTAAAGTCTTAATAACCATAATCATTACCTCCTTCTTCCGATTAGATAAATGACAGATAATTTCTGATATTAAAAATTGAACCCAAAAATTAAGCGGATTAATTACAAATAAGCCTGCCATCATCAGTCTCAAAAGGCCACCTCTGAAAGACACACTTGCGCGTGTTTCGGCAAAATACAACAATACTACCCCTCAACTATATTATAACACAAATCAAGTATTAGTATAGCGTAAATTATGATATTTTTCAACTTTAAATCCCCAAAACAATACATATACTTTCAAAGAACGTTGCAAATAACCGATGCAAAAGGAGCACAACAGATTTTACATCCGAGTTAATTTACCTTGTTAGCATTTTTTTCAAGCCATGATTTATTCCATGCAATTCGATAGCACCCTTTTTGTTCTATTGTTGACTCAAAAATATCTGGATCTTTAATTCTTTTAATTTTTTTTATTTCAATAGTACATACTAAATCATGGCCAAGCCCAAAACTATTCAGTTTTCTTTTCCGATAATTAATTAAAAAAACAGATATTCGGGCATATCCTAAAAACAAGAATTTGCAAATATCCCTATTAGTTAATCCTTTTCGCGCGCTTTTGAAAGCTTTTTTTATGATTTTCTTTTTATAACGACAAATCATGTCTTGTGGATCTTGCTCCTGTAAATTACTAATAAAAACTGATCCTCCCAGAACTGCTTTAACCCCATTTCTATGGATAGTTACATTACGAACATAAATATCAGGTATCTTTTGTTCATATTTATGATTTTCAACAAACAATTTCTTTTGTATTTTATAACTCACATAGTAAGTTTCCAGTTTAAGTAAAATTTTCGGCCGTTTTCCTTTAGGTACATAGAAAACTGGATCAAAGACACCTTCGTAATCATTAATAGACGTTGGTCCTTTTTCTCTAATTGTACGAAGCTTCTGCCCATCAAATGCAGCCCAACCTGGCAATGATTTCGAGGATCGTATTGAAATAAAATATCTATCAAAAAAAGGTGCAAGTTGTTCTGATAAAACTCCAGTTAAATAAGCTGAATACTGTACTTTAAGGTAATCTTTTGTATTTGGTGTCACATATATCATCAATTGCGACTTTCTATTAATTTCAGATATTAAACATCCTTCTATATGCCACCAAGGTACCTCCGTTTGTGCTTGCAATTCTTCAACCATTATTTGAAGTGGGATTTTTAGAACATCATCTAAATACGTCAAAAAATATTCTTTTATAGATAATGCAATCCCATTGCAAAGATCTAAAAAATTGTCGATTAGTTTAATTAAATTTCTTGCTGATACACTCTCTGGACTTCCCTTTTTTCCTTTAAAAATCATTTCATTTTGCTTATAAATAATATTGCCGTGTGCGATTCCATTTCTAATTGTATTATTGTAGAATTCGCATAAATTCGAAAATGATGATTTTTTTATCTCCTCGACCGAATTATAAATATCAAGGCAGTTTGTTGGTTTTTTTCTAGATTTTCTGGAAAAAAATGCTGGAATATATATTAAAGGATAGAATACACCTTCAACAAGCTTCAAATATGTTGGGTTTAAAGTAGTATCACAAAATCTTAATAACTCATATTCATCTTTATCAAAAATATCATCATGCCATGGATACCTGTTAATCTCTTCCAATAAATGAAGTGATTTATTAATTTCATTTTGGTTTTCATTCAAAAGATCGACCAGCATAGTTTTAGAACATTGCTCTAAAAATGAGTTGTATGTTAAATATGCTTTTTTAGAATAAAACTTTTCTGGAATATCTTTTAAATACTTGTAAATGGATAAGTAGTTATTATGATTACACTTAGACAACATTGGAAAATTATCGCATAGAACAGCTCTCCTTTTTGCGTGCAAAGGTAAAACTAAATGGTTTTTCCAAATTTCATTAACTGAATTCATTTTATTGATTATTTTAATCCTAACAATTAGTATACATCATGCTATAATTTAAAGGAAACTAGATACATGCAACCATATTACAATTGTTTCCTTTTATTAATTTTTCCCGATGTTTCGATTCTGTGTCCAATTTCTAGATTTGTTGTTCCTATGACCCAGTCCCAAATTTATATCAATATAACACTAATCAGGAATTCATATAACACAAATCATAAAATTTTATAATTTTGGATTCCCCTAATAACGCATCATATCCTTTCAGAGAACAATTATGTATCAGAGGCGCAGTTCCGCCGCGTTCGCCTGAATACCCTTGTTGAACTTTATCTTATTAAAAGTTGTGAATGATAATCAAAACTGGCCCAAAATTTGATAATTCAGCTGGCCCCATGTGTGATTATTAGTTTTTAGCCCAATTTTACAAATTAATAGGTCCACATGGACATGATCCATGCGAGTCTGTAGTCTTACAAATTTATGATTTAATTTTACACTTTCGCATTAAACGCTTTTCTCATCCTGTAGCTTTTACCTTCAATAACCACGACTTTCCAGCAGGGCAAGATTCTATCCAGTACCGCTGATGTCAATATGGCATCTTTATCGAATGTCATCGTCCATTCTTTGAAAGCTCTATTTGTCGTAATGATTATGGATGCACAATGAGAATCGTATCTTTTGGCGAATACTTGGAATAAAAACTCAGACCCTGTCCTGTCTATCGAAATATAGTCAAGTTCATCAACAACAAGAAGTTGTGGTTTTGCGTATTTTCTTGTTGTTTTCTCAAGCTTTCTCTCTGTTGCAGCTTCAATCAGCGTATTTACAAGATTCATAACCGCTACGCAAAGCACGGAGTGTTGTTTTTTGCATGCCTCATAAGCTAGTGCCTTGGCAAGGTGACTTTTACCATTATGGAAAAAACAAGATTCCATAGTCTATTGAAGCCTTTCTACACATGCGTATTTTTCTTTACATAATCTTTTATCGGCAGAGTTGGTTTAGCCAGGTTATCAGATCCGTGTTCTGTACCCATTCCGGCACGGGTCCAGTCAACTCCACATATGCCTTCTCCAGCGTCTTCTGCTTTGTTTCATTGCATACTCTGGCGTATATCTCTGTGGTTGTAATATGCGAATATCCCAAAATATCTCTGATATAGATGAGCGGAATGCCCGCATCTAGCAGATGAACCGCCTTGCTATGCCGTAGCATATGAGGTGTCAGCTTGTCGGGGAAAGCCAAGTCCGGTCGCGCCAACCGCGCCTTGGCAAGATATTTTCCTAGAATATAATGAATTCTCTGCCTAGTGAATTTAAGAGTCCTTTTACTACCGAACAGAGGAAGCTCTTATGACGTCGGAGTATTCATCTGATGTTCCTTGATATATCCTTTAAGCAATTCCAACGTACGTAACATAAGCGACACTGTCCTTGTCTTTCTCCCTCTTCCGCAAATACGAATTAGTGCAAGAGATTCATGACGAAAATCTCATACTTTGAGATCAACCAGTTTCTGCACCCGTGCGCTCCGGTATCATACAGAACTGCGATGATGACGAGATCGCGTTTCTCTCTGACGATATCTCTATTGGACTGCTCAAAAAGACACTTTAAAACCTCAATCGTCAGATAGCCGATGGTTGGACGGGGCTATTTGCAAAAATGTATGCCGAGAACTTTTTGGATTTCAAACAGTTGTTCAGGGCATTCTCCCCCAGCATAACGAAAAAACTATGGATTGCTGCCAGCCGCTGGTTGATACTCCTGGGGATCGAATATCAGCTTTTCCCTAGCCATAGCAAAAAGCTGTTTATAGTCGTGGAATCTAGATCAACCAGAGTTAAGTTCACGTTTTTTATTGTGTTTTTCGAGATCCTGATTCTTTTCAACTGAGAAAAGACTTTTTTTATTTGAATATTTTATATGATTATAAAATAAGAATTATATTACTATATGCTTTCTGTATATTCGAGAAAAAACTCTTTATAAACAAATTCAACAACGCCTTATTTATGATAAAATTACAAAAATTTCTTTTCTATTTCTGCTGGCTGATCATCGCTGTTTCTCTGGCTCAATTTATTCCCAATTTCACTTTTCCAAAATGGCTATCATCCTATGCCCTGCCGATTTTGCTTACTGGTGCCACCGGTTTCCTGACCAATTACATTGCCATTGAGATGCTGTTTAAACCTTACGATATCACAACTACAAAATTTAGCAACATCGGTCATTTATCCTTTTGGCGTGAAGGGGGTGCCCTGCGCATTCTGACATTGGGATTTTGGCGCATCGGACTAGTGCCAGCAAACAAAGACCGAATCGGTGTCAAATTAGGCGAAGAAATTCCCGCACGACTGTTAAATGAAGACAAACTGGCCGAGCATATCTGCGATGAATTAACAATGCTCCCCCAAAAGAACCCCGAAATTCTATTAAAAATAAGAGACAAAATATTCGACATTCTCCAAGAGTCTCCGCAATTAATTATCAGCGGCATCCATCCCATTCTAACCGCACAAATCACCCAGTTTCTTCATAACACCTTTACCTCAAAACAGCTGCAGGACGTCATTGAAAACCTCTCTGGCTCATGGCTGTCGGATCAAAAAAATCGCGACAGCTTATGTAAAATCATTCAACAGAAAGCAGAAGAACAAATTCCGGAAATTCGCAGCATGCTGAAAGACACCGCACAAATCGGAATCCATGACTTTATCAATGAGAAAGCTTCCTTCCTCGCTATGATGGGAAACAGTATGGTTGATAGTGCAATTGAAAATTATGACTGGACCAAAATTGACAAATTGATCTACGACAAAATTTATTCTGAGCACACCAGCGAAATGCTTTCCGATTATTTAGGCACACTACCCACCGAAATTCATCAATGGTGCGTCAGCGAAACAGGCCAGCAGCAACTGCAGGTTGTCACCAAAAAGCTACACGCAGCCCTCATTTCAGAGCTCTACAAACACCTGACAGATTTTATCTCCAAAACAATCTTTTCATTTCTCTCTTCGGATCAGATTATTCTCTGGACCGAAAAAAAACTTATTCCGGCCTTGCATGGGCATTTTGTCCAGTGGTTCAAAGAAGAAGGAAAAACACTGCTGATTCGCACACTGGATTTATCCAACCGGATTGAATCAGCCATTGCCAAACAAGATATGCGAACCTTCCATCAAATGATTAATGGTCTCGTAGAACGACACCTCGGCACCATTCAAATTCTCGGTTTCTTTATTGGCCTTGTAATCGGCCTGATCCAAATTTTTTAATCGCGCCAATTCAGGGGAAAAAATATTTTTTGTAGAGACGCAAGATTTTGCGTCTCTACGTTTCCACATCCATTCTTG
>JBAYAV010000128.1:0-8023 GCA_041669565.1 Lentisphaeria bacterium | reverse complement strand
TTAAATTATTCCTTCACTACTTATAAATTCTTCAGCCAATTTTTGAGACAGAGCAGATTCCAAAGGCGTGAACTGTGGTCATTCTGGTTTTGAAGATGCTCGGAAACAAGTTTATGAATGGCATTTGAATCGAACCAGCCTTTGGTATCCCACTGAGATAAATCATTCTCAATATTTCGGAGATCATCGGACCAGACGGTGCGCATCCAATCGGCTAGCGGCACACCAAATCCGCGTTTGCCCTGCTGCATCAGCTCGGCCGGAAGAACGGCCTTGCCTAATGTCCGAATGATGCGCTTGCGCTGAAAAATAGTGCTTTTATAGGAACGCGGCAAGTGTAGCATAAATTCAACAACAGGCCGAGAAAGAAACGGCGAATAAATATCTAGCCCGCGTTGCTGATCGGCCAATTCCCCTTTGCGTAAGCCGTCATATGGAAGATAGCGAAGAACATCAAATGCCATGCAGCGCTCGCAAATGTTGGAGACGTTTGTTGAATTGAATAATTTCTGGGCGCTGTCATTGTTTTCTGCCAAAGACGAGTCTTTATAAAGCTCCTTCAGCATATTACGAGAAAAAATTCCCTGAAAACTGAGGTACGCATCGGCTGGATTCATCGTCATGGCGTTTATAAAGCGATACATCGTGGCTTTTGTGGAACGCTGCTCTATGGGGATCTGTTTCGATTCCTGCCATGTTTGAATAAAACTCAAAATCGAACGCATCGGCTGCCGGCTGAAAATTTTTCGCCATTGCATGGCCTGATATCGGCGATATCCGCCAAACATTTCGTCCCCGCCGTCACCGGTAAAAACAGCCTGCATATCGGTTGGCGCCTTTTGGCACGCGAGCGTAAGGGGTAGCAGGGATGAATCGGCGAAGGGCTCGCCGGTGTCGCCGATGCTGTCAATCAAATGATGTAAGTCGTCTGGTTTCGCTTTTATAATTTCCAAATGAACGCCGAATTTTGCGGCTGTCAGGGATGCCAAGGATGCTTCATCGTAGCTGCTGTTTTCAAAACTGATATTAATGGCCTGGGGCGTGCCGGTTTGAAATTGTTTGGAATAGGCGAGAAGGAGGTTCGAATCCCAACCGCCAGAAAGGAAAAAGCCTATCTTCTTCTGGCTGTCGAAGCAACGTTTTATTGCTTGCGTTATAAGGGTATCGCCTTCTGTAAGCGCATCCGAAAAGCTGCCGGTGTATTTTGGCATGAATTCCGGGGACCAATAGCGTTGTTCTTGAGAGGTGCCGTTAGCTTGAATATGGATCATGGTTGCCGCTTCAAGCTTATAGACGTTTTTAAAAATAGTTCTTGGGGCGCTGATATATCCTAGTGATAAATATTCGGTTAAAGCTTCGGGATCCATTTCTGTAGAGACGCCCTGAATTTTTCGAAGGTCTTGCAGTGCATTTGAGAAAGCGATCATCCCGTTTGCGGTCTTTGTATAGAAAAGAGAGTCGCGCCCGAGCATGTCACGCCCAAGTATTAATTGCCCTTTGGCATAATTTAGAATAGCAAAACAATAGGATCCTTGTATCTGTAGGGCAAATTTATCTTTCTTTGAAAGGTAAAGTTGCAACGCGAGATTGGCGTCCGAAGTGTTTCCTGAAAGATGCAGATTCGTTAGTAATTCATGGCGATTTTCAATAAGTCCGGCAAAGAGTATTTGCCAGCCGTCTGCGCTTGCAAATATTTCTGATTTTTGGCTAGTCCAACTCCACGGGCCGGAAGTGATCGGCTTTTCGGATAAAACTGGAAAGGAGGCCGCGACTGTTTCGGGACGAAATATTCCTGTAAATAAACTGTTCACGTTGAAAGTTCCTTTTTTAAAATTGAAAATGATGATAATGAACGATGACTTTTGAATTCTTTCGGGATTGTTAATGCTGTTAATAAAATATTCTGCGGAAAAGAAGTTTATAATATAATCTGTCTATGCTAATAAAAACAAAATTTCGCTAAAAAGATAGACGACTACATAAAAAGGTCGTCTGCTTTTTAGCGAAATGATTAAAATACAAATTAAAATGTCGTTCAAATATTTTTTGCTATAATTTTTTTATCTATTCCCGATAACCTTTATTACTCTTTTCGTCATCGTCAAAATCTTCACCAAAATCATCGTCCTCGTCGTCGTCCTCATCAAAATCATCGTCTAATTCTTCCTCACCGTCAAAATCATCCTCATCCTCTAATTCTATATCATCCTCCAACTCATCTTCTCCGTCTTCGCACATTTCGCCGCCATAAAAACAATCCGGACAAATATCTTCACAAAATTCATCAGGATTAAAATAATCATCTGCTTCAAACGTTTTTTTGCAATACTTACAACGATATCTCGTTATGTTTTCTACCATGTCATCAAACATAATTACCTCCACATTCTTTCCGTAATTTACGACTAAAATCTCATGCTTAACAATTTTAATTTATGGTTTTTGTGTTGCTTCTATGAGTCCTTTTGTTCTTGTTGATAATTTTTTGCGAATCGAAACAAATCGTATGCTCAGCATACGTTGTTTCCGTGTGTTAGAAACAAAGCAATCTAGCATTTAATATTAAATAGTCAATAGCGTTGATCAAATATATTTTCAATTTTATTGATTTTTATATAAATAAAATGCCGTAAAAAAGATTTCGTCAATAACGCGCGTAAAAATCGCCGCCTAGGACTCAAAATAGACCCCCTAAAAACAGATAGAGACACCCGATGGGTGTCTCTATCTTAGAGTCTTGTTTGGGAATAAATGAATTCCTGAAAATATTTTGAAACGCGAGGTTGCTAGCGTGTGTTACCAGTCCGGATAAGCAACAGCTTTGCCTTCATAGCTTCGATAAATGGTGGCACCATCTTTGTCTTTGCCAAGATTGATGTCGGGTTCTACACGAACTTTGCCGGCACCATGTGGCAAATCGAATGCAAAAGCAGGAAGCGCTAAGCCGCTCATGCGGCCGCGAAGGGCATCCATGAGCTCTATGCCTTTTTTTACACCAGTGCGAAAGTGGGTTGTTCCAAGTACAGGATCGCCATGAAAAAGATAATAGGGCTTGATTTTGTTTTTGAGCAGCCCCGTAAAAAGCAGACGGAGAGTCTACGTTTCATCATTGATGCCTTTGAGTAGCACGCTTTGATTTACAACGGGGATCCCCGCGGCGAGTAAATTGTTTGTGCACTGTGTGGTATTTTCTGTTAGCTCATTTGGATGATTAAAATGCGTGGCAAACCAGACGGGCTTGCCACAGGAGCTAAGGATTTTACAAAACTCTTTGGTGAAACGCATGGGTAATACGACGGGGAGACGACTGCCAATGCGTAGCATTTCTATATTGGGCACCGTGCTGAAGGCTGTTAAAATCTGCTTGATTTTTTCATCGGAGAACATGAGCGGATCACCGCCGGAAACAAGTACTTCCCGGACTTCAGTGTGCTTGCGGAGATATTTTACGGCGGCCTCCAATTCTTCTTCATCGGGAGGCGGAAGCATCTGATTCCAGTACCGTTTCCGCATGCAGTGACGACAGTGCGTGGCACAAAGATTTCCGGTGATATAGAGGACCCGATCCGGGTAACGATGGCAGAGTCTCGGAATAGGGGAGCAGCGCTCTTCATCAAGCGGGTCATCTTCGCCATTGCCAGAGTCTGTAAGCTCATCCGCCGAGGGCAGGCATTGTCGTAAAATGGGGTCGTTGGGTGAAGTTGATTTTGCTAGTGAGAGGTAGTAAGGCGTTACGCGAAGGCTGTAGGTTTTATGGCAAGCAGCGAGTCCAGGAAAACAATCCGTTCCTAGAATTTCGAATAGTTTTTCTGGCGTTGTAATTAGATGCTGCAACTGCCATTGAGCATTTTGCCACTGTTCCTGGGTGGCGTTCCATTGTTTTGCATTTGGTATCATAAAAAAGAAACTACTTTCATATTTTTATTTTGCGATATTTTTCGCGTCGTTGTGTTTGGTTATCGGCATTAAGATATTTTTCGGAATAATCTTCAAAGTTGCCGTCAAACCAGGTGAGTTTGCCGTCACCATCAAAAAGAAGCAGGTGCGTGCAAATTCGGTTTAGAAAAAATCGATCATGGCTGATGACCATTGCACAGCCTGAAAAATCGATAATGGCTTGCTCTAAAACACGCATGGTATTGACATCAAGATCATTGGTTGGTTCATCCAGAAGCAAGAAGTTGCCGCCGCGGCGAAGTAATTTGGCAAGGTGGACGCGATTGCGCTCGCCACCAGATAATTGCCCTACTAATTTTTGCTGTTGAACGCCCCTAAAATTGAATTTGGAAACATAGGCGCGTGCATTAATGGTACGGCCAGCAACCGGTAGGTTTTCCTGCCCGCCACTGATTTCTTCATATACGGTGTGATTATCCTGAAGTTCATCGCGGTGTTGATCAATATAAGATAATTCGACGGTGTCACCGAGCTCAATTTTGCCGCTGTCTGGCTTTTCAAGCCCCAAAATCATTTTAAACAACGTGGTCTTTCCGATGCCGTTTGGCCCGATGATGCCGACAACAGCGCCGGGCGGAACGGTAAAATTGGCATCTTTTAGAAGGGGGCCTTGATCAAAACTCTTGCATAACTGATGAACGGACAGGACATGATTCCCTAACCGTTTCCCAGGGGGAATCTGAATGCTGAAATCATCCTGTTTAAGCTCAAATTGCTTGTTTGCAAGTTCGTTGTAACGCGTAACACGCGCCTGATTTTGCTTGTGTCGCCCAGTGGGAGTGGAGTGGATCCACTCAAGCTCGCGAGCAAGAGCCCGCTGCCGCTGGCTTTCTTTCTTCTCGGTTTGACGTAGTATTTCCTGCTTTTGCTGTAGCCAGGAGCTGTAGTTCCCTTCAAAAGGAATTCCGCGGGTGTTTTCAATTTCAAGAATCCATTTTGTGATGTTGTCTAGAAAATATCGGTCATGCGTTACAATTATAACGGTGCCTTCATATTCGCGCAGAGTCTTTTCAAGCCAGCTGATCGTTTCTGCATCAAGATGGTTGGTGGGCTCATCAAGCAAAAGTAAATCGGGCTTTTCTAAAAGAGCTTTGCATAACGCAACCCGCCGGCGTTCTCCACCGGATAGCGTGGAAACATCGGTGTTGTCCGGTGGTAGCAGCAAGGCGTTGGAAGCGACATCTAACAGGTGATCAATATCCCAGCCGTTGCGGTGATCAATTTCATTTTGTAGGTAATCAAATTCGTCATTGTTTTTTTTGGTTTCTTTTTCGGAGAGGTCTTCGCCCATTTTTTCCATAACGATATCATATCGGTCAATTAAATCCTGGATGGGCTGCATGGCTTCTTCGAGGTTTCCGCGGACATCTTTGTCTGGATTGAGCTTTGGCTCCTGCGGAACCATTAACACGCGCATGCCTTTGCTAATAACCGCAGTCCCTTGGATCTCTTTGTCTAAACCAGCCATGATTTTTAAAAGCGTTGATTTCCCAACGCCATTTTCTCCAACGATGCCAATTTTAGCACCATAGAAAAAGGATAAATTGAAATTTTGTAGGATGGGTTTTTCATGAAAATATTTTGACATATTTTGCATTTGAAAAATAAAATTCGGGGGCATAATAGTGGTCTCCAAAAAAAGTATTGGGTTTTGCTTAAATTTTGAGAGGGCGTCTCCTAAAATTCAAGCGTATTCGTTTATAAAAAATCTTTGGCCCAGCGGGGGCAAAGTCTGCGAAAAACGCACGTCTCGCAGGGGTAAGAGTCCTCGGTCATGGGGAAATTTTCTTCGTCGGCTTCGTTGTTTTTTTTGTTGCTGAGTTTATTGCGCATGGCCTGAATGCTGGTTAAAATCTGATCTTTGACTGAAATTAGTAACTCGGGCTCGATGGGATAATTGCTTTTGCGCCCACCATCATTCAAAAAAACGCCATTTAACGAAATTCGCTCAATTGGAAGCTGCCATTTTTCCATTGCATAAATCGCGTAACAGCCAAGCTGCTGACGAAGAGTCTCGCGGGGCTCCTGACCAGTCTTCCAATCAATAATATTCAAAATCTGATTGGAATCAATATAAGCAAAGTCAATGGCACACCAGACTTTGAATTGGTTTACTTTGAAACTGTCTAAAACATCAACAGGCTTCCACTGTAAATACGGCGTCGCTAGAATCTCTTTGACAACAGCACAGTGATAAAAATTGGCAAGCGCATCAAAAATTCGTGCTTTTATTTTGCGGGTCGTCTCGGTCGGAAGACTCTTGCCGTTGCCGTAAAACAACTCAAAAAGATTGGTCTTTTTGGGGTACTTTTTCCATATCTTGGACGTGGATTCAACCCAGCCAGCACGCATCTTCTGCCGAGCATGCTCCTGAAGCTGTGGTAATGTGGGCATCCGTTGACTTCGTGCGTACTCATCAAGGACTTCTTTGATGGTATCGTGCACAATGCTTCCGGACCAAAGTATCATCGTCTTGATATTCTTTAATATATAAAGCTGACGCACGCGCGCTGGCGCATCTTGTTTCCAGCCCCCCCAAGATCCATAGTAATTGTAATAATAGGCCCGTGGACAATGACGAAATAACTGTTCTCGAGAGACAGACCATGTGAATTCATTTTTAAAATCTCTACTCATCTTTGTGGAATCCTTTTTGAATGCGTCTTCGTTGCTTAAAAAAATCTTGGAGAATGGCTGCACTGGGCTCGGCAAGAAGCCCACCATGCGTTTGAACATGATGCAGCATCCCAGGAAATGCCGTGACGGAAAGGGCACCACCTGCTCCACCCATGCGGGGATCGGAACAACCGTAATAAAGTGTGCCTAGCCGACAATTTACCATGGCTCCGGCACACATGACACAGGGCTCTTTTGTTACATAAAGGGTGCATTGATTCAAACGCCAGTCATGAATGGCTGCAGAAGCCTGGGTTAATGCCAGCATCTCTGCGTGTGCGGTGCCGTCTTTCAGCATTTCAACTTGATTATAGGCACGGGCTATGACCCGGTTTTGATATGTTACAACCGCACCAACGGGCACTTCACCATGCCTTGCACCTTCTTCCGCCTGCTTTAAGGCAAGACGCATAAAATGCTCTGCTGAAAATTGGGGCGGTCTTATTGTCGTTTCTTCTGTCATTTGTTGCTGATTCCTAAGCGTTCGCGGTTATCGGTGCCTTCCTGAATATTCTTGCACCATGTAAAACGATGGCAAAGATACCAAAGTACTGTTTTATGAAGTCCTGTTTCAAAGGTTTCTTTTGGACTCCAGCCTAATTCGTTTTTTATTTTAGAAGGATCGATAGCGTAGCGTAAATCATGTCCTGGACGATCGGGTACATACGTCATTAGATTTTCGTATGGTGTCGCGTCTGTTCTTGGCTGTAATTGATCTAGCAACTTGCAAATTGCGTTGACGACATCAATATTTTTTTTCTCGTTGTGCCCGCCGATGTTATAGGTTTCGCCAGGGGTGCCTTGAGTCATAACAAGGTATAACGCACGCGCGTGGTCTTCTACGTAAAGCCAATCTCGGATTTGCTCGCCTTTTCCATAAATCGGTAATGGTTTCCCTTCGAGAGCGTTTAGAATAATGAGTGGAATGAGCTTTTCTGGAAATTGGTAAGGGCCAAAATTATTGGAGCAGTTGGTTATTATAGTGGGAAAGCCGTAGGTTCGGTTCCAGGCGCGTACGAGGTGGTCACTGGATGCCTTGCTGGCAGAGTAGGGCGAACTCGGTGCGTAGGGGGTATTCTCCGTAAAAAAATCCGTGGTGTTTTTTAATTCGCCGTAAACTTCATCGGTGGAAATGTGATGAAAACGAAAGGCTTTTTGCGCTTCTTTGGATAACGTGTTAAAGTATCTTCGTGCTACTTCTAATAGGGTGTAGGTGCCGACAATATTCGTTTGAATAAAATCGCCTGGTGAATCAATGGAGCGATCGACATGCGACTCGGCCGCTAAATGCATGATGTGTGTCGGCTGAAAAGTATTAAAAAGGACATCTAGTTCCGTTTTGTTACAGATGTCCGTTTTGTGAAATTGATAACGGGGGGTGTCCGCAACA
>JBAYAV010000127.1:0-8035 GCA_041669565.1 Lentisphaeria bacterium | reverse complement strand
ATTTCGACGATGATATTTTTGGAGAGATATGCTCATTTCTATATCATCCAATCTTCGTGATTATATGCTTTATTTCTGATATTTATAAAAATTCTGAAACGGTAATCGAGGAATACCGCAAACGTGACAATACAAAAATTATTTGATGATTTTGACACGATCGGAGAATATCAAGTCGCAAAAGGCAATTTTAAATGAAGTGAAATAACCAAAAAGCAACATGATATTTTAACAAAATTGTGCTTACCCGATTTAAAGAATTAGCCAATATTATTGTGTTCTACCAAAACATTTCAATAATTTTTCCCTTTTACACAACACAAAAGAGCCCGAATAGCAATCGCCATTCGGGCTCTTTTGTGTTTATGATAAAAACAATTTATCGATTGGAATGAAACTGGAGAATTTTATCTCTCATCACTTTCCGAACCGCTTCTTCGGGTTCTTTCCAAGCAACACTCATCCAGCACGACATGTTTTCACGCGTCTTCAAGAAATTCAGCATCGCCGTATTCCAAGCTTTTGTAATATCAGAATAGATATTGACCTTAGAAATACCATTTTCAATCGCTTTCTGCATCTGGTCCTCCGGAGTTCCAGAACCGCCATGCAGCACTAACGGAACTTCCGATACTGCATTAATCTCTTTTAAACGTTCAATATCAAGTTTCGGAGCACTTTTATAAACACCATGTGATGTTCCAATCGAAACAGCCAGCGCATCGGCACCAGTCAAATCAATAAATTTAACCACATCATCCGGCTTTGTAAAAATACTCTCTGTATCCGTATTCATATCCGAAGATTCACCATAACCAAGTTCTGTTGTAGGAACGTGACCTAGTTCAGCTTCAACACTAATACCACGGCGTTTCATTTCCTTACATACTTTTCCAGTCATTTCAACATTTTCCTGAAACGTCTTTGCCGAAGCATCAATCATAATACCAGAAAAACCAACTTCCGCACAACGCAGGCACTGCTCATAAGTCGATGCATGATCCAAATGCATGCAAACCGGCACCCGAGCTTTATTCGCTGCATAATGTGCCGCTTGACTCCAATATTCTAACTGTGTTCCTTTAATATCCGCCACAATCGCGCCTAAGATCACCGGAGAATTCATTTCTTCAGCAACCTCCAAAGCAGTGCGAATCATTGTTATATTCGATACATCAAACATCGGTACCGCATAATGAGAATTACGCGCATCCTGCAACATTTCACGAAGACTTACTAAAGCCATTTTTAATATCATCCTTTCATATCTTTTTAACTTTTTGGAAAGAATGGATACTATAGACTTTTATATGAAAAATACAACTGGAGTATATTAAAATATTGATATATTTATATCATTTTGACGTTTTAACATTTCATAGCACAAACAAAACCCACTATTACAGATTTTTCCGCTGATTATTACCCTCCAAGAAAACACTAAGAAACAACAATCTTTTGTAAAACATGCGTTTACAATGCAGAGGACACGTGAGAAAAACCATTTTCTTTTTTACAAACCTTTTTTATAGGACAATCCATCCCTTTCCTTCATGGAAACGGAATAAGATATTTTTTAAGCTTCTGCCCGTTATATTTTTTAAACAAACGCTAGCGGTTGATTGCCTTAGCTCACCCATTCACTAAAAATTTGAGCGCATCCGGCATCCATTTCTGCCACAATCGCCATTCATGCAGACCAGGCTCATCCTGATAATCATACGAATAATTTACGCTGTCAAGCTGTTTGCGAAACTCACAACAATCCTGATACAGAAAATCCTCTCTGCCGATTCGCATCAACAACTGCGGGCGCTCCTTCACGTCCGCTATTTTTTTCACAAGATTTTCTAAATTTGCATCGCTCTTGCGCAATTCTTCTTTTGAACCAAAACAGCACTGAAAATCTTTTAAACTCAAAAGC
Source organism: Lentisphaeria bacterium (assembly GCA_041669565.1). Taxonomy (GTDB): domain Bacteria; phylum Verrucomicrobiota; class Lentisphaeria; order Oligosphaerales; family Oligosphaeraceae; genus JBAYAV01. Next base: position 6,111 of record JBAYAV010000127.1, on the reverse strand, counting down.
CCACCACCATCATAAAAATGAGTCCTAAGCCCCGTAACAGGAGATAGTGCCATGACTTTGCTGAATTTTTCCGGCATCGACAATGCCAATTTCAACGCACCATATCCCCCCATCGAGATACCGCCTGCAAAAGTATCTTTGCGCTCATGACTTATCGGACAAAGATTCGCCACAATTTGCGGCAATTCCTGGGAGACATAATCCCAATAACGATCCCCCTTTACCATATTTGCATAAAAACTCCGCTTTACATCCGGGGTAACAACCACTAAATTATAATCCGCAACCAAACGATGAATCGCGTTTCCCAACATATAAGAATCCTGATTTCCGGTTAAGCCATGCAGCAAATACAACACTTGACAATGACCATCGTTCTTTTCCGGAACTTCGATTGTAAGACCCGTCGCGCGTTTTAACACGTCGGAATGAATGTGACAATTCAACATCGCCATAATTACTTTACCTCCTCAGAAGACCGGAAAAAATATTTTAAGACCTCTTGAATTTTTTGATCCCAGAAAGTCCAGTCGTGGGCGCCTTCACTTTCTTCATAATGAAAATTTGGACATCCGGCGGTGCGCAAACAATCACGCAAATGAATATTATCTTCAAGCATAAAATCATGAAAACCGCACGCCATAAATAATTTCAATTTCAATACCCCCTTCGGATCTTTTTTTAATATCGCAAAAAGATCATCTTCCGGCAAAATTTCATTTCCAAAAATTCGGACCATCTCGTCCTTGATGCCTAAGATGTTTTTGGACATCGACATCCAGTGATGGATATCCGTCACCGAGGACAGTCCAGCAGCCCCCGCAAATTTTTCCGGCTCACGGAAAGCCCATTTTAAAGCACCATATCCACCCATGGATAACCCCGCAACATAAGTATCCTCAGGCTTCGTACTCACCGGAAAAAGACTCGATACCACTTGTGGCAGTTCTTCTGTTAAAAAAGTCCATTGCTTTTCACCTTCACGAGCATCCGTATAAAACCCCCGCGCGCCATCCGGCATAACCACAATAACATTATAATCCCCCGCATATCGATCAATCGAAGTCCGACGAGCCCATACAGAATAATCATCGCTGAGACCATGCAAAAGATACAAGACCTTATACAATTTACGCTGCGTACTTCCGGAACTTTTCTGTCCAATTTGCGAAACAACCTTCTGAGGGACAATGACATTCATTGCAGTGCTATACCCCAGCACACTAGACATAAACCGACATTCAATAAACATATTTTTACACAAGTTTTTCTGTTATGGTTTTCAATATGACAAAACGATATTACTTTTTTTTATAAAAAACTAATATAGCAGTTTTTTTTTGTATTTCTAAAAAAAAAATCATTTTCACCCTTATTTTTTGCCAAAAAATAAAAGAACCATTACATTGTAAGGACTGCCAATCTGTTTGAACCCTATAAACTATTTCATTCAAGTCAAAGACATGCAGCCGGTTTGGTAACCGGAAATCTTTTTTATATTTAAAGTTATAGACAATAGCAAGGATTTTTTATGAAGCCTTTTCGAGCATTTATTACCTTCTTTTACGTTTGTTGTTTTTTAGCACTCATACCTTCTTCGAATGCCATCGAAGAAAACATCGAGCAAATGCTTGCCATTGAACCCGTTGAATTAAGGCCGACCCTTTTAGAAAGCGTCGTTAGCAAAAATGTCATTGAAATGCTTTCTTTGCAGCATTATCAGAATTATCATATGAATCCAGGGATGTCCTCACGCTGGTTCAATGAGTATTTTAAAAGCCTTGATTATAATAAGATTTTTTTTCTGGAATCCGATATTGAAGAATTTCGTAGCTATGAGTCTATTTTATGGAATTATCGCACGCGTTCTGCAAATGTAAAATTTGCTTATGCAGTCTATAAACGCTACCTGCAACGTGTCCGCGAATGGGCACTTTTTTCCATTGACTATCTAAAAAATCCACCAACCGAATTTAACACACCCGATACCATACTACTCAATGACAAAGAAGCCGAGTGGTGTAAAACCCCCAATGAACTCCATAATATATGGATCAAACGCTGCAAAAATACAATCCTTAATGACCTGCTCGATGAAGAAGAAGAAAAAGAAATCTCAAATAAGAAAAAAACGGACACTGTCCAAGAAGACACAAGAAAAGAAGAACCTCTCGAATTTAATTACAGACAATATAAAATTAAAAGATACTTATTAACAACTCCTGAAATAAATGAGACAAAAGAACAAACCGAAAAAAAGGAACCAAAAATCGAGCCCCCAAAAATCACCACCCCGAAAAACAAAGATCCTTTCATCACACGATATAAAAAAAATATAGCACGAAACTATAAACGACGCACCGAACTCAATAATATGGAAATTCTGGAGATTTATCTCTCCTCACTCTGCAAATTATTCGACCCCCATACCGCCTATATGGCACCAGAATCCAAAGAAAATTTTGACATCAACATGAGCCTCTCCCTACAGGGAATCGGTGCTGTTCTTACGACAAAAGGCGCCTATGTCACCATCGTCAGCATTATTCCAGGCGGACCCGCAGATAAAGAAGGACAACTCCAAGCAGGAGACCGCATTGCTGCTGTAACCCAAGACGGCAAAGAGACTGTAGACGTTGTCGATATGTCTTTAAATAAGGTCGTGGCACAAATTCGCGGCCCCAAAGGAAGTATCGTCCACTTGACGATCATGCACGAAGGCAGTAGCAGCCCAAAAATCATTAGCATTCGCCGTGACAAAGTAAAGCTGCAAGACCAGGAAGCTCAAGGGGAAATATGGACCGCGCCGGCTTTCTCTTCTGCCAAAGAACGCCACTGCCTCACCATTTATTTGCCGTCTTTCTATTCCGACTTTGCAGCGCGCAGCAAAGGGATTGAAGACTACAAAAGCTGTTCTCGTGATGTCGCAAAATTAATCGAAAAAGCCCGCGAAGAGAACAAACTAGACGCCGTCGTTTTAGATTTACGCAGCAATGGCGGCGGGAGTCTCCCAGAAGCCGTTGAGTTAGCGGGGCTCTTTTTGGAAGGCGGGCCAGTCGTTCAAGTAAAATCCTACAATGGCCGAATTATGCGATATGGCGACCCAGACAAAAAGGCACTTTACCTCGGACCATTAGTTGTACTCGTCGATAAATTCAGTGCTTCTGCATCTGAAATTGTTGCTTCTTGTTTACAAGATACCGGCCGCGCCATCATTATTGGCAGTAAATCCACACATGGCAAGGGCACCGTTCAAAACCTCGTCAATCTCAGTCACAATCGGAATATCATACGCGCAAAAAAACTTTTAGGAGATCAGGATCCCGGATCCTTAAAATTTACAACGGCTAAATTTTATCGGATAAACGGCAGCTCCACACAAGTAAAAGGCGTCATTCCAGATATCATTCTGCCGGCCTTTACAGATCACATGGAACTTGGTGAAAGCACACTGCCAAATGTCCTCCCCTGGGATGAAATCACCAGTAATCACTATAAAACATACCCCTTCCAAAACAAAAACAAAGAACTTTTCAAAAAACTCTTTACAGACAGTCTCAATAAAAACCCCTTTTATAAGGAATACCTTGAAGATATCAACTATTTCGCCGCGTTCCGAGAAATCAAAGAACTGCCTTTAGACAAAAAAAATCGAAAAGAATACCGCAAAAAAGAAGAAAAAACCGAAAAGATGCTTCTTAAATTTCAGGAACAACGCAAGCGCTCCAGCACAGACACTGGGAAAAATAATCCGAAGGAGAAGTCCGAACCACATGATTTGATTATCGATACCACGATCGACATTCTGATGCAGTGGCTTTCTTCTCCAATTGTAACAGCGAAAAAATAACAATGATAAACATACTGGTACATTTTTATGACACAAAACATACAAGAAAAATTATATCAACGCGGCTGCCAATTTTTAGGCTGTAAATATCCTATTTTATGTGGCGCCATGAGCTGGGTTAGTGATGCCAAGCTGGTTTCATCAATCTGCAATGCCGGCGGCTTTGCCAGCCTCGCAGGAGGAAGCTGCCCCCCGGAAATTCTGGAAGCCGAAATTGACAAAATAAAGGCCGCAACCGATAAAAACTTCGGGGTTAATATTATCACAATCTCGCCCTACTATCTCAAGCAATTAGAAATTCTTACCCGAAAAAAAGTCTCGCATATTATTTTTGCGGGACGCATCCCCAGAACGAACGAAATCACCATCGCAAAAGAATCCGGTGCTAAAGTGATTTGTTTTTGCTCCACGCCATCCAATACAAAACGGTGCATTCAATCCGGTGTGGATGCGCTCATTATTGAAGGCATGGAATCCGGTGGACACATCGGACGAGTCAGCCTAACCGTTCTTATTCAACAAATTCTATTTGATTATGGAAAACAAATACCAATTTTTGCTGCTGGTGGCATTGCAACTGGGCGCCTCAGCGCCCATTTACTTCTCATGGGCGCTGCCGGGATCCAGCTCGGAACCCGCTTTGCAGTCTCGCAAGAAAGCTGTGCACATCCTGATTTCAAAACAGCCTATTTGAAAGCCAATGCCCGCGATGCTATCTCTACCAGCCAATTTGACCAAAGATTACCCGTCATGAGCGTAAGGGCTCTGCGCAACAATGCGTTAAAAGACTTTAACACACTCCAGTTAAAATTTATTAACGCGATCAATGACGACAAAATGACCGTTTCGGAAGCCCAAGAAAAATTAGAGGAATTCTGGATGGGGGGCCTTCGCCGAGCCGTAAAAGAGGGCAATATCAGTGAAGGTTCTCTGATGGCCGGACAATCCGTGGGACTTGTTCATAAAATTGAAACCGTGAAAGAAATTATTGAATCCCTGGATTCTGAAATTCACGACGAGCTTTTATCACTGAAACAACAATTTAGTTCATAACAAGTTAACAACGGCATTTTTTTACATCTTTTCTCGAAAAGCAAATATTTTGTTTTCCGAGAAAAGATTCTTTCTTTCCATATTACAACGCGGGAAGAAAACCACCCCAAACTTACAACACCCCTATTTTTTTATGCATACAGGTCTTTTTTCCGGTTTATTTGCCGCGTTTTTAATGGCTCTTGCCTTCCTTTTTTCCAGCTATGCCGTACGGAAACATAAAACGGTTGGATCCATTGGAATTCTTTTACGAGCACATATCATCATGGGAATTATTTCCATTCCTGGATTATTTTTCACATGGCGTCCAGAATTATGGACAAGGATAGAGCTTTATATGCCTGTCACCCTTGCCGCTGTACTATTTTATCTCGTGGCGCAAGGCACGATGTTTATCGTTCAAAAGCAGATTGATTCATCCCGTATTGTGCCTTTACTTGGATTAAAACTGATCATTCTGGCGATCATTAATGGTCTTATTTTACGCAGTGAAATCTATGGAATGTGGCAATACCTCGCGATCATCTGCACCATTCTTTCCGCCTTTTTTCTCAACAAAGCCGGCACCAAAATTTCATTCCTTTTATTTTTCTATGTTTTTATTACATGCACAGGATATTCTTTATCGGACACATTTCTAAAAGTGCAAATTCACAAAATTATGAGCCTAGGCTATGAAAATCTTTTGATCGGGGCCTTAACAAGCACCTTTGTTTGTTACTTAATCAGCGGTATTATCAGCGTCATGCTTTTCCCCTGCTTTCATCGCAAAACAAAAGCCTCGTGGGGAACATGGTGCAGTGCGTTACCCTTTTCCATCTGTTGGATCACATCAATAGTGATGCTCCTTGTTTGTTTTGCACAACTGGGAACCGTCAACGGCAATATTATTCAAAGCACACGCGGAATTATCGCAATCCTGATCGGCGGACTTCTTGCCAAACTCGGCTATAACAAACTAGAGAAAAAAATAACCGCGCTAATTTTTTACAAACGGCTTTTTGCCGGATTCCTGATGGTTTTAGCAATTTACCTGTTCACCCTGTAAAAAAGAGACCGTATCTCTCCCGTTTAATAGGCCTTCCCAAATTGTTTTTTTAGGGACAAGTATTACATTATATAAAATTTTTGCCCGAGTAGCTCAGTGGATAGAGCAGTAGTTTCCTAAACTATTGGTCGGAGGTTCAATTCCTCTCTCGGGTACCACT
>JBAYAV010000126.1:0-8045 GCA_041669565.1 Lentisphaeria bacterium | reverse complement strand
GAAAAGATATTTTTTGGGGAACAAAAAAGCGATCATTAATTTTGGAAAACAAAAAAAACAAGAAAAAGAAGACGTATTTAATTAGAAATTAATTTTAGCCTTTTTTTTTGTGTTATATTAAATATCTTATCTTTCTTTATATAAAATATAGTTTTGAGGTTTTTTTATGTTACGTTGTTATTTAAATTATTATAAGCCGTATAAGTTTTTGTTTTGGGCAGATATGTTCTGTGCATTAATTGTGAGTTTTGTGGATTTAGTCTTCCCGCAGATATTGCGTATTCTGAAAGATCAAAATTTGCTGACGAGTTCTCCAGAAGTTATCTTATCGTTGATTATTAAAATTACGCTAGGGCTTTTAGGACTTTATGTGGTTCGCTTTTTTGCGCAGTATTTTATTACTTCCTGGGGGCATATTATGGGTGCCCGAATGGAAACGGATATGCGACAGGATCTTTTTGAGCATTATCAAAAACTAAGTTTTTCCTATTATGATAAAAATAATACTGGCGAAATGATGTCTAAGCTGGTTGCGGATTTATTTGATATTACCGAATTATCGCATCATGGCCCAGAAATGCTGGTGATTTCAACGCTGACCTTAATCGGCTCATTTGTTATTTTATTCACGATTAATATTCAAATGACCCTTGTTCTGATGTCTGTTGCGATTGTAATGATACTATTCAGTTGGCGACAAAATCGAAAAATGCGAAAGATTTTTCTGGATAATCGTCGAAAAATTGCGACGGTGAATGCCCGCGTGCAGGACTCTTTGGCGGGTGTTCGTGTGGTACAGTCTTTTGGCAACGAAGATATCGAGCAGGATAAATTCGATTACAGCAATCGAGCTTTTTTAGACTCGAAAGAAAAAAACTATCACATTATGGGTATATTTCATGCTGGGAATGATTTTTTTCAAGGGCTATTGTATATTTCCATTTTGCTTTATGGCGGATTTTATATCTCCCGTGGAAAGTTGGCGTTAAGTGAATTAGCAATTTATGCCTTGTATATTGGTATTTTTATCCATCCGATCCAAATGCTGGTTCAGTTTACAGAACTTTTTCAGCGTGGTTGGTCTGGCTTTCGGCGTTTTTACGCCGTGATTCGTACGGATCCGGAAATTGTTGACAGCAAGGATGCTGTGGATGCGAAAGACGGTGAAGGTAAAATTCAGTTTAAAAATGTCTGTTTTTCTTATCATAAAGATTTGTCGATTATTCATGATGTGTCTTTCGATATTCCTGCTGGGAAAACGGTTGCGCTGGTGGGTCCGTCTGGCGGCGGAAAAACGACGCTGTGTTCCTTGCTACCGCGTTTTTACGATATAAATAGCGGTGAAATTACAATCGATGATGTGGATATTCGAATGATAAAAATAAAATCACTGCGTCGAAAAATTGGTATCGTACAACAGGACGTTTATATGTTTACCGGCACAATTAAAGAAAATATTCTGTATGGTAAACCAGATGCATCGGATGATGAGGTTATTGCGGCTGCAAAACGAGCCAATATCCATGACGATATTATGGAATTTACAGACGGCTATGATACGACAGTCGGGGAACGTGGCGTCCGGTTATCTGGTGGACAAAAACAACGGATATCCATTGCGCGCGTTTTCTTGAAGAATCCACCCGTGTTGATTCTGGATGAAGCGACTTCGGCACTTGATAATGAAAGCGAGCGTCATATTCAGGCGGCACTGAATGAGCTTTCCAGTGGTCGTACAAGTCTGGTTATTGCGCATCGGCTGTCTACCATTCGTTTTGCCGATGAAATTATCGTTATTGAAGATGGCAAAATTAAGGAGCGCGGCAATCATGAAGAGCTTCTGAAAGTCAATGGTACTTATGCTAAATATTATCAATTGCAAATGCAATAAATAATCATAAATAAAATAATAAATAAAAAATTGAATCTCAAAATTGTCGGCGCACTTATAACTAATAGCGCCGGCAATTTTTGTTTAAATATCTTCTTGAAAAATGGCTGCTGGCGCATTCATAATATAGGCGCGGTTAAAGGCAAAAAAGAAATTCTTCTTTTGGCAGTGAAGTTTGTAGAGCTTTGTTGTCCGTTGGCTGATAACGTCTGTATTTCCTTCTATTAAAGGAGCGTTATCTGGAATTTTTGGGCATAATGTGACGTCTTGTGCTGGCGTTTCTCCTGCGGGAAATCCGGCTTTCATCCATGCATAGGCGAGCTTTTCGCGTGTGTGGGGGTATTGTTCTGGGGACCATATTTCAGTAAGAAGAAGAAAACGGTGTTTTAGGCTGGGCGGGCGTTTTCCTGTGATGTCACGCTCCTGACAAATGTGCAGCAAATTTTTAAATGTATCTTTTTTTTCTTGACAGGCTGAAAGCATGCATTGCTGCAGTGCTGGCTGATTATAAAATTGGTCTAGAACGCGTGATATTGCGTTTGTTGTTATTATTTCCTGAGCGCTCATAGATGCGGTCTGGATAACATCGTAGGGCGGAATTGGACAATAAATAATGCCGAGGTCTTTGGCCTGATGTTTCATGGGGGTCCCGGGTAATATTTTAAGAATTTCTGTTTGAATTTCACCGGGTGCAATTTTGAAAAGTTCGTTGATGTCGTTAAAGATGCTCTCAAGTGTTTGCTTTGGTAAGCCAGAAATAAGGTCAACATGTGTTTCAAAAGCAGTGCATTCGCAAAGAAAGCGAAGACCATCCATGTCTTTTTCGGGAATACTTTTCCGCCCGATTGCGTTTTGTACTTCCGGACTCAACGACTGTAAGCCGGCTTCTATAAAAAGCTGCCCCGGCAGGGCTTTTTCGAGTTCTTCACGAATCTCAGAAAAAAGAAATTGCGGATGAATTTCGAGATGAATTTTCAAGTCTGGAAACTGAGTGCGAAATAAGTGCAACAATTGCGCGGCGCGTGTTGGCGGGAGATTGAAGGTACGATCCAATAATCGAATTTCAAGAATACCGTGCTGATGTGCTTCGGCAAGCTCGGCGGTTACTTTTTTTATGGATTTGCAGCGCACTTTGCTGTTGCCGCTGGTACAGTAAAGACAGCCCTGAGCACAGCCGCGCGCTGTCTCAAGCTGAATAAAGGGCTTGTTTGTTAAGAAAAAGGGACTCTGCATGGGCGAGGGCGCTGTTGCCCAGTCGGCATAAAGTTGCGCTTGCCCGGCGTTGTCAATGATTTCTCCGGTTTTTCGATTTCGGATATTCAGGCCTGGAATCTGGGGCAGTGTTTTTTCTTCTTGAAGGGCTTGAAGTAGAAGTGGAAAAACAGACTCGCCTTCACCGCTTACAGTAATGTCAATGGCTGGGCAGTTTTCCAATACTTCTTTTGCGCCCTCTCCGAGGCATTCTGGTCCGCCGACGATCAGTTTGCATTTGGGTATGATCGCGTGAATGCGGGTAAGGATATTTATGGTTGCATTCCGGTTGAACAAATACAGCGGCGCGGCAACGACATCCGGTTTCTTTTGTAAAATTTTCAGGGCGGCTTCTGCGGGATCATCTTCAATGAGGGTGTCATATCGGCACCACTGCCAGTCGGTAATATTTTTACAGGCCAGATGAATGATCGGTAGTGCTAAGGATGAATGGGAATAGGATGAATTAACGGTAAGCCAAAGAATTGTGGACATGGAATAAAAACCTGTATTGGGTATGCTTTTTTATAATAACCAAAATACCATTTAATACGATCGTCTTTTGTGCGTGTGGGACAAAAAAGTTCAACGTTTTTAATTTTTTAAAATTGGCTGAAATAATGGCGGAGGATAAAAAAGAATTTTAATTTTTTTGCATTTCTGTTCTATAAATAATAGAGGATTTATGTTGTGTTTGTTATTATTTTAATATAGTTCCACAGGATTGAATAGGAGAAAAAATCGATCTTTTTTATCTTTTTTTTCAGGGTGAAGTTTCTTTGATTTTAACGATCTTTTTTTGAAGTACAGCCGGTATACTTTCGGTATATTTTTTTTTGATACTTCGTAAAAAAATGATCGTGTTTTATTGCCAGAAATTATTTTTTTTGTGTTCAAAAATGCGCGAGAATATAGTTGTTTTTTTGTGATCGGTATCAATTAAAGCAAAACGAAAAGGACTCCACGTATAAATTTTTTAAGAAGGTTTAATAAATTTAACGTTTTGAGAATTTTTTATTGATTAACAATCATGAGAAAGAGAAAATAATGATAATAAAAGAACTTTTTTTTGTAGTATTTAGGTTGTAAAATAATAGAAGGATATTATTTTTTAGAAGTATTTTTTAAAATAATAGGAGTTCATATGGAAATCGGTGTTGTCAATATTCTGAAAAAAGATAAATTAGATAGTATTTTTGATCGTGTTGCTAGTTTTGGTGTGAAAACTTGCCAGTTGCATAGTTGGGAGCCGGATCTTTTTACGGATGAAATAGCTGAGAAGGTTTGTGCACAGAGCAAGAAGACTGGCGTGCGCGTTTGTGCATTATGGGCTGGTTATACGGGGCGAGTTTATTGGAATTTTACGGAAGGACCCATTACATTGGGATTTTTGCCACCGGAACATCGTTATCACCGTATTATGGAATTAAAAAAAGCGGCTGATTTTGCAAAAAAAATTGGCACGAAGGCAATTATTACTCATTGCGGATTTTTGCCGGAAAACATGACCGATTCGAATTATAAGCCCGTTCTTCTTGCCATCAAAGAAGTCGCGGAATATTGTAAAAAGTTGGATGTTGGATTTTGGTTTGAGACGGGGCAGGAAACTCCGGTGGTGCTTTTGCGCGTGATTCAGGATTTGGGGCTTGATAATCTGGGGATCAATTTGGATCCGGCAAACTTGCTGTTGTACGGAAAAGGCAATCCGATAGATTCGCTGGAAGTATTTGGCAAATATGTTCATAATATTCATGTAAAAGACGGAATGCCGCCTACAAATGGCCGGGATCTCGGCAAAGAAGTACAGGTAAATACTGGTAGGGTGCAATTTCCACTTTTCATTAAACGCTTGCGTGAAATCGGTTTCGATGAAGAACTCATTATCGAACGTGAAATTCCGGAAGGCGATGAACAAAAACGCGATATTCAGGAAACAATCAATAATCTTCAAGCATGGTGGGATGCAAAATAGGAATCTCATTGTTTTCTGAAACTTAGGGGCTGTTCAGAAATAACCTTTACATTTGCCTCATTCTCGTGAATGCTTTTTGTGCCGCCAACCTCGTCACATACCTAAGGGTATGCTCCTCGTTGTCGGCCCCAAAATCAAATCATGATTTTTTCGGCAAATTGTCAAGTTAATTTTTTTACAGCCTCTTAAACTGGAAATTAAAATATTTTCAGTTTTTTTATTTGTTATTTTGACGGGACTGTTTTTTCTTACAGCCTCAATATATAAAAAAGGGGGCTCTATCATGTCTGAAGCGATAAAAATTATAGTGCTAGGTTGTGGTGCGCGAGGAACGGGGTATTCGAATATTCTCAAAAATCTGCCGAGTGATTGTGCGCAGGTGGTAGCTGTTGCAGAGCCGCGGGATTTTTACCGTAATAATGTTGCGGATCAGTGGAATGTGCCGCAAGAACGGCGGTATCATACTTGGCAGGAAGTTGCAAAGTTGCCTAAATTTGCCGATGCGGTTATGATTTGCACACAGGATGCGATGCACGAAGAACCCGCCATCGCGTTTGCTCAATTGGGCTACGATATGATGCTGGAAAAACCAATGGCGCCTACAGCTGAGGCGTGTCGCAATATTGTGAAAGCCGTCAAAAAAGCGGATATCCTCTTCGCCGTTTGCCATGTTTTGCGGTATACCAAATATACTCAGAAACTGAAAGAAATTTTAACATCCGGCACTCTTGGAGATATTGTTTCAATTCAGCATCTGGAACCAGCGGGGCATTGGCATCAGGCGCATGCTTTTGTGCGCGGTAATTGGCGAAACACAAAAGAATCCAGTTTTATGCTGCTGCAGAAATGCTGCCATGATTTGGATTGGCTTCGCTATATTATGAATGTCAAATGCTCGCGCATTCAGTCTTTCGGTACACTAAAACATTTTAAACGCGAAAATCAGCCGGCTGGTGCCGCAGATCGCTGTACGGATTGCCCTATAGAGGTCGAAGCCCTTTGTCCTTATTCGGCATTAAAAATCTATCTCCGTGATCGGGTGCTGAAGGGGCTGTGCGGCTGGCCTTGTAATGTGCTGACCAACGATGTGACTCCAAAAGGTATCTTGAAAGCCTTAAAAGAAGGCCCCTATGGACGCTGTGTCTATGCTTGCGATAATGATGTGGTTGATAATCAGGTTGTGAATATGGAATTTGACGGTGACCGTACGGCTTCAATGACGATGACGGCATTCTGTAATGAGGGCGGACGCCAAACTCGTATTTTTGGTACAAGGGGCTCCATCCGAACTGATAGCAGATATATTTATATTACTGATTTTCTGACTGGCGATACGCGCACTGTGGATACTGAAATCGACAATGACGGCGGAATTGGCACGGGGCACGGTGGCGGAGATGGTGGTATTGTGGGGGCTTTTGTCAAAGCAATCGCAACGAAGAATCCAGCCTGTATTTTAAGCGGTGTGGATGAAACCCTAGAAAGTCATTTGATGACTTTTGCAGCAGAAGAATCTCGTCTTACCAAAAAAATCATTGAAATTGGATAAAGGAAGGTACTTTCTCTTAATGCAAGAAGAGGAAGTCGACGATCCCTATTTCAGCGTTTTGGGAAGGGAATGGCTTGGCGTTGCAATATAGAATTTCCGGACCATTTTATAAACCATGGAGCTGTTTGTGAGGGGGTTGGTGCTGCTATGAAAGCATCCAGCTCTCTTGATTCTATATGACTATCTGCAAATGTAATATTAACGGCATTGCGATGGCGATTGCAGCCTTCTTTTTTGCTGTCCCAGTCCAAATCCAGTTCTTCCAGTAATGATTGCCATTTATTGGACCAGTAAGTGATGCATTGATCTCCAGAATCAAAAAGCAAATAACATTGCGCTGGTTGGGATATCCGTGTGGACCATCGCCCATATTTCCCCTGTGTTCCATCAAAATTCCAGCCATAATTTCCATCATAAAGATGGAGTGCTATTTTGTTGTTTTTAGGCGCCGGATCTGGACTTTCCGGACAGTTAAGAACTTGTACATTTTCTAAATACGGCTGTATCCAGTAAGCCCAGTTTGTTCCACCATGCTCATAAACATTATGAACATGAACATCGGAAGGGAAAAAACCGTCGTAATCATCACTGTATTCTATAAATCCATAGGTAAGCTGTTTGAGGTTGTTGGCGCATTGAATGGACTTGGTATTTTGAATGGAAAGGCTTAATGCGGGAAAAAGCATGGATAATATAACCGCCATAATGGCGATGACAATGATGAGCTCGATGAGTGAAAAAAAGGAACGCACACTGAAAGATGATAAGACAGAAAATGGCCGTTGAAAAGGATTTGTTTTATCGGAAGAAGAAACGCTTATTGGAATAATTTTTATTGTATTCATAACAAAGGAATTGAAGGGTTGTTTTACAATGATTTTTCCCCGGCGGGGTATGTAGCCGTAATATAGAATTGAATCTAGAAAAAAAATGGCGATTTTTTTGTTGCATGGAAACGCTATGATTTCAGAGGACTTTCTATGTTTTTGGGCTAAAAAAGGATCTTTTTTGTGGAACGGGTAAAACTTCTTCAATAAAAAATATTTTAGGGTTATTAAAGTTATTTTTTTCCTTTTTTTATGCCTGAAAAGTTTTTATTTTACATTTATTTTTACTTTTCTTATAAAAAAGCGCTTGAAATTTATGCAGGATAAATAATATGGCTTAAATTAATCAGATTACATAAATTGTCTTGTTTTATACATTATTGTCATGGATAAAAGAATTATATGAATCAGAATAAAATTAGAAATATTGCGATTATAGCCCACGTGGATCACGGTAAAACAACGATGGTCGATGAGTTATTCAAGTTTGGCGGACTCTTTCGGGAAAATCAGCATGTTGAAGAACGTTTAATGGACTCCAATGACCTTGAACGT
>JBAYAV010000125.1:0-8058 GCA_041669565.1 Lentisphaeria bacterium | reverse complement strand
TTTCGTCGTTATAATAAGAGTGTGAGCTTTTCACCAGTGCCGATTAATCCGGAAGAATATTTGCATGAGACGCCGGATGTCCGGGCGAAGTACGGCATTGATAAAAAGGCGTTTGTTTTTTTGTCACTGGGGCGGATTGCGCGGATAAAGGGGCAGGATTTAGCCGCAGAGGCTTTTGTTCAATGTGCCAAAGATATGCCGGATGCAAAACTTGTATTTGTGGGACGAAGTGATTATGATCCGGCGATGCTCAAAGAAATGAAAGAAAAATTGGCGCAGGCTGGATTGACCCCGCGTTGTGTTTTTACTGGGATGGTGCCCCGGGATGAAGTGATTGGCTTTTTGCAGCAGAGTAGTATCCATGTGATACCAGTGCGGTTTATGAATTCCGGCGCGGTTGTGGTGGAGTCCTGGGCGGGGGGAATACCCGTGATACAGAGTGATGCCGTGGATCCCAATTTAGTGGAAGTCGGAAAAAATGGCTATTTGTTCCATTCGGAAAAGGTGGCGGAACTGGCTGAATGCATGAAAAAAGCTTATGTGGAACGAGAAAAACTGGGCGGATATGCCCAAAACGGCCGAAAAAAGGTACTGCAAGAATTTACTTATCAGCACCTGATAAAGCTCTATAATGAAGTTTATGAAAAACTGCTTGTCTAAAATTGTAAAAAGGAACAAGCAGAGGACGTTAATATTCTTATCGGCTTGCGGTTGAAAAGTCTAAGAGATGCCTCTTTTGCGTAAGAATTATTTTTCTGCGCATCAAAGCATCGCTTATGGTGTTGTGGGGTTCATCGTTCCAAATTATTATGCCGTGTCTTATTCTACGGTGACGCTTTTGGCAAGATTTCGTGGCTGATCAATGTCACAGCCTCTTGCTTTGGCAGAATAGTATGCAAATAGCTGAAGGGCCACCGCGGTGGTCAGCGGTGCGATAAAACGGCTGCTGTCCGGAACGCGGATTAAATCAGAGGTCAGCGTCTCAATGGATGTTTCGGGACCGGAAACTACGGCAATGATCGGTGCTTTCCGGGCGATGCATTCCTGAATATTGCCAATTATTTTGTCTTGCCCGGGAACGTTGTTGGCTAATGCTATAATGGGAACATTCTGATCAAGCAGAGCAATCGGGCCATGCTTGAGTTCGGCGGCGTTATATCCTTCGGCGTGAACATAACTTATTTCCTTTAATTTCAATGCGCCTTCAAGGGCAACCGGATATAATGTGCCGCGCCCAATATAGAAGGCCGCTCTGGCATCCTTGTATTTGTAGGCGATTTGCTCAATCGCCGGTGCCGTATCCAAAACCTGCTGAATTAAATCGGGGATGGATTCTATTTCGTGTACTAATTTTATGCCTTCTTCGCAACTTAATCGCCGATTGCGACCGAAAAGAAGTGCCATTAACAGCAGCATTGTAACTTGACAAGTGAATGCTTTTGTGGAAGCTACACCAATTTCGGGCCCGGCGTGCAGGTAGATTCCACGGCCGCTTTCGCGCGCAATTGTTGAGCCTACGACATTGCTGATGGCTGTTACTACGGCGCCTTTATTCAGTGCCTCCCGAACGGCGGCAAGCGTATCGGCGGTTTCACCGGACTGGCTGATCGGAATAACCAGCGTGCTGGGCTCAATAATAGGATTCCGGTATCGGAACTCTGCGGCTTGCTCTACTTTGGTTGGTATATTGGCAATGTCTTCAAAATAATATTCTCCGATGAGACCTGCATGAAGACTGCTGCCGCATCCGACAATGACGACATGATCGATCTTGGCAATCGAGTGTGTGGACATATTAAGCCCAGAAAGAATGGCATTTCCAAGTTGAAAATTCAGGCGGCCGCGAATGGTATCTGAGATGGACGCGGGCTGTTCGTGCATTTCTTTCAGCATGAAATGCTCATAGCCGGATTTTCCAGCAGTCTCTATGTCCCAAGTGATCTGCGAAATCTCATGCTCAATCGGAATATTGGTGAGTGTTCTCAGCTGGACATTGTCACGGGTAAGGATGCCCATCTCACCATCATTCAAATAAATGACGTTTTTCGTGTGGGCAACAAGAGCGGTGATATCACTGGCAACAATATTGCTGTCAACCCCTAGCCCAATGACAATCGGACTGCCGAGCCGGGCGGTGATCATCATGTCGGGATGAAGAGAAGAAATCGCGGCAATGGCGTATGTCCCATGTAACTGTTGTAAAGCTGCCGCAACGGCTTTGACGAAGTCCCCGTGGTAGAATTCGGCAATAAGATGGGGAATGACTTCGCTGTCCGTGTCGGAAAGAAAGGAATGCCCCTTCGCTATTAATTGCTTTCGGAGTGTTGTGTAGTTATCAATAATGCCATTATGAACAACGGCAAATTGTTTGGAGTCGTCCAAATGCGGATGAGCGTTCTTCTCTTCGGGAGCACCATGGGTTGCCCAACGAGTGTGCGCAATGCCAATCGTTTCCGGATCGTTGTCTTGGGATAACTTTGCGGCTAAATTCTGAACCTTGCCGACCGCTTTAACCACACGAATCTTTTCTCCTAAAAGAGCGATCCCGGCAGAATCGTAACCTCTGTATTCCAGATGGCGTAAACCGTCAATTAGTATCTCTTTGGCGTTTTCTTTGCCAATATATCCTACAATCCCACACATATTTCTGCCCTTCTTGTTAAAATGATTTTTGGTTCGGTCTCTCATTATAACACCAAAAACGTTATTGTCTAACCGAATAATGGATTTTTTTGCATTTTAATGGATAATCAGGCAAAGTTAAGCAGAAAAAAATATTTTTTTTGAAAATAGAAGAACGCCTATAATTTTGGTGGTATATTGAAAATAATGTTTTTTTCAGGTTGATCAAAGGAAGTCGTATTTTGACGATTTTATTGTAGGATTTTTTTCGGAGGCCTCTAATTTTTTTATGAATCGTTTGATATTTTAAGGATACTAATTGGTTTTCACCCAGAAAGAGATGAACGCAAATGAGAAATAAGACAATAATAATGGGGCTGGATTTTGGCTCGGACAGTGTGCGTGCTTTACTGGTAGATAGTAAAAATGGTGAACAACAGAAAACGGCTGTCTGTCCTTATCGGCGTTGGGGTGAAGGACGGTATAGCGATGCGTCTGAATATCAGTTTCGTCAGCATCCGCTGGATTATTTAGAAAGTGCTGAAGAGGTCGTTAAAGAGCTCCTTAAAGATCAGGATGTTCATGATATTGTTGGAATTGGTGTGGACACGACAAGTTCCACGCCGGTTGCGGTGGACCAAAATGGAACGCCATTGGCGTTGCTTCCGGAGTTTGCTGAAGATCCGGATGCGATGTTCCTGTTGTGGAAAGATCATAGCTCCAACAAAGAATGCAATGAAATCAAGAATTTTTTGAAGTCTTATGGTGGAATAGACTATTCGATGTACGAGGGTGGTGTTTATTCTTCCGAGTGGTTCTGGAGTAAAGCGCTGCATGTTTTGCGCAACAATGAAAATATTCGTGCGAAGGCTTATGCTTTTGTGGAGCACAGTGATTGGTTTGTTGCTGAATTAATCGGTGGTGCTGTGATGCCGGGGCGTTGTGTTGCGGGACATAAAGCGATGTGGCATGAATCCTGGGGCGGTTTTCCACCCGCTGAATTTTTCAGTAAAATAGATCCAGCCCTCGGGGTGATTCGCCAGCATCTTATCAATAGAACTTATACGCCGGGAACGCCAGCGGGGCATTTATCCGAAAAATGGGCAACAAAATGGGGCCTTTCCACCGACGTTATTGTTGCCTGTGGTTCTTCGGATGGTCATACGGGGGCGGTCGGTGGTGCTATTGAGCCGAATAGCATGGTTAAAATCATGGGGACGTCTACCACGGATATTGTAGTAGTGCCAAAAGTGGATCGGTGTATTCCGGGAATTTGTGGACAAATCAATGGCTCGGTCATTCCTGATTTAGTTGGTTTGGAAGCGGGGCAATGTGCTTTTGGTGATATTTATGCGTGGTTTCAGCGCTTCGTTTCTTATGGTGGGAAGGTATCTCTTACTCAGTTGGAACAGGATGCCCAGAATTTGCCATCGGGAAATACATGGGCGGTGGACTGGATGAATGGCCGTCGGACGCCTTATGCAAATTTGGATTTGCGCGGGGCGTTATTTGGCCTTAATTTAGGCACAACGGCACCGATGGTATATCGCGCCTTGGTAGAGAGTACGGTTTTTGGTTCAAGAGCTATTTTAGATCATTTTGTAAAAGAGGGCGTGGCAATTAATAAAATTATTGCCATTGGCGGAATTTCCAAAAAGTCTAAATTTGTAATGCAGATGTGTGCGGATGTGCTGAATCGAAAAGTGGATGTATCAAGGTCGAATCAGACTTGTGCATTAGGTGCAGCGATGTATGCGGCAGTTGCTGCCGGTATTTACAAAGACGTGTATGCTGCAATGGATGCCATGAATTCTGGGGTGTTGGCAACGTATACCCCTCAAAAAAGTTATGATAAAGAATATTTAAGATATCTTTATTATGCGAAAAAGCTTGAAGAAGCCGTGTGTCGGGAAGCCTTTTGATTTCGGAGTGAAATTTTATTATTATTGAGGAGTTTATTTATGAAGCGTACTTTTTTTCTTATTTGTATTCTTGTTTTTTGGGGGCTGTCTGTTTTTTTAACGGCCAAGGATGTGCGTGTGCGTGGGTTTGATAAAAGTTTTTTTGATTATCAGGTTACATCGAGGGAAAAATCGCAGGGTTTTGATATTTTGCGTATTACGTATCCGTCGATGTGGGCGGATAAAACTCATGCGCAGGCCAAATTAGGGGTGGCGTATTACTATTTGCCGCATGATATTCCTGCTGGGGAAAAAAGGCCCGCCCTTGTTTGCTTGCATATTTTAGGCGGTGACGGCTCGATAAGTCGGACCGTCTCATCCTTTTTTGCATCGCATGGTCTTCCTACGATTCGTATTATAATGCCGTGGTTTCGAGAACGCGCACCAGCAAACAAATGGGGCGTGGATGCGCAGCAATTTTGCGATTTAATGCAGCAGACCCCCGATGATGTCCGTCGTGGAATTGATATTTTGACGACATTTCCCGAAGTGGATTTAAAGCGGATTGGGTTGGTGGGCATTAGTATGGGGTCCATTTTTGGAACTGCTATTGTGGGGCAGGATGATCGTATCGAGCGTGCGGCCTTTGTGTTAGGCGGTGGTGGAATCCGCGAATTATTAAGGCTTCCCCAGAAGGAGACGCGAACGATTGTAAAGCTTCTTAAGGATGCCTCGCCGGAAATGCGTGAGAAGGCGTATAAGGTATTGGATGAAATGGATCCGCTGAATTATGCGGAAAAATTGCAGGCGCGTGCGGCGGCGGGCAAGATTGTGATGTACAATGCGGAAAAGGATGAGTTGGTGATTCCGTCCAGTAGTCTGGCGTTGGCAAAGGCGATGCATCTTCCGGATGCGCAGCACCACTGGTTTGCGGGGCTGGGGCACTACAGTGCTATTGCACAATTACCGAACATGCTGGGCGATTTGGGGGTGTTTTTTGGAGTGGATGAAAAAAAATCCCCGAAAGTGGCAAAGCAGCCGGTTTTGAAGTTGATGCTAAGTAGCATTGCAGAGCTTCTGAAATTTGGTCCTGGGATGATGCTGGATCTGGATTTTGAGGCGTGGAAAGAAGCAGAAAAGACCACTTCCGGAAAAATTATTTAT
The DNA here is from genome assembly GCA_041669565.1 of Lentisphaeria bacterium. Classification (GTDB taxonomy): domain Bacteria; phylum Verrucomicrobiota; class Lentisphaeria; order Oligosphaerales; family Oligosphaeraceae; genus JBAYAV01. Next base: position 2,371 of record JBAYAV010000125.1, on the reverse strand, counting down.
CGAAAAGGATCGGATAAAAAACTTTATTTTAATTTGGCTGTGACGTATCCTAAATTGCCGGTTCAAAAACTGCTTTTGGGAGAGAATGCCTCGCCGTGGCTGGCCTCAGAAAAGGTTGTCTTTTATGGCAAAAAAGAGCCGGGAGCAGTGGAGGAGCATTACAGTCTCCCGAGTTATAAATTATTTCAGATGCTGCCGTTAATTTCAGGGATGTTCAATATTGCTGCTTCAAATCCGGAGATTCTGAAGCAGTATGCTGATATTTCATTGGAAAAAGAAGGAGAAGAGGGTGAATATATAAAGGGCGTTGTTCATAATAAGCAGAAGATCTCTTTTGAAATTTATCCCGATGCGGCGAAAAAAAGGCCGGGGTTGGTTGTGGTTCATTTAAAGAAAACGGAAATAAAGGTTGTGGTTCATCAATGGGAAGTGATGCAAAATATTTCTGAAAAACTTTTTGCGCCGCCAGAAAATCTACCGAGACAGGACGTGGCGGTTACGGAGTTGGTGGATATGTTCCGAAACTCAATTGAATTTTTATTAGAAACGATGTAAGGTGAAGTAAAATGTTAAAAAAAATCTTTGTATTCTTTTTTGTGGCTTTGTGCTGCAATATGGGCTCGGCGGCGGAGAAGTCTTTCCAAATTGATGCGTATGCGGACAATGGCTATGGTATAAAGGCTCATTTTGTTGAGAATAATAAAACCCTGATGGTTGTTTATGGCTCATCCGATCAAATGGGAATTGCGCATGGGCAGCTTATGGCCCCGCAGATAAGCAAGATGCAAAATGTAATATCGACCGTGGGGCTTTCTTATACGCTAAAAAAGAGCACGTGGTTTTATGATAAAATCAGGGATGTGGAAAAACGCACAAATCCGTATATGCCGGAGCGTTTTTTGATTGAATGTGATGGTATGAGCGCGGCGGCTGGCTTACCCGAAGAAGCGGGACGGCGCCTTAATTTTTTCCCGGAGATGTTCCATTGTTCGGGGGTGGCGGTGAGCGGCAGCGCCAGTAAAAATGGCGAGGTGATCCATGCACGCGTGCTTGATTATATGCGAGATATGAAAATTTATAAATATGCTGCAGTGCAGGTATTCATGCCGGATGATTACTATAATTGGGTGAGTATTGGCTATGCCGGATTCATCGGCAGTGTCACGGCCATGAATGAAAAAGGCCTGGCAATTGGCGAAATGGGCGGCGGGGGCGAGGGCCGCTGGGACGGCATCCCGATGAGTATGCTTATTCGGCGTATGATGGAAGAGTGTAAAAATGTGGATGAGGCAGTCGCGCTTATGAAATCGGTACCGCTGACCTGCGAGTATTATTATGTGTTCAGCGATGCTTCCGGTAAAAAAGTTGCCGTCGCCGCGAAGGGCGGTAAGGATGGCTACTTGCGTTTTTATAAAGACGGTGAGGATGCCGAGGGAATTCCACCGACGCCGAAGGATATGGTCTATGTATCCGGGGGAAACCGGGCGCGGGTGCTTCAGGAACGTCTGGTAAAATATTCTGGTCAGATTACACCGGAATTAATGATCGAGATTATCAAGCCGCCAGTCACGCCGCGTTCCAATTTGCATAATGCGATCTTTATGCCGCAGAGTCTGACAGTGCTTTTTGCAGATGCATCTAAAAAGAAGTGCGCCTCCGAAATGCCTTATACGCGCTTTAATCTAAATGAACTGATGAAGTCCCTCCCTCAAAGAACGCCAGCAGGATTTGCGAGGCCGGGCGTCCAATAATTTGGAGGCCGATTTATAAAAGTGGATCTGCGGATTGGAAAAGAAACAAATCCATGCTATTTTTAATTTAAAATTGTTTGTTACCGGTTTCGAAAACAAAAAGTGTCGCTTGTAGAAATGACCTTTTCTAATTTTGAGGGATCTTTTATTGTAAAGACAATACTTTTCGGTTTGTTTTGACGATAAAAGATTTTCAGAATGTTTGCAAATGAGGGATGGCTTTTGGGTGGATTCACAAGCCTCGTAAATTATCAAAGAGTTTTAAAAAAGGAATAAAAAATGAAGTTGTTTTATCTTTCTGTTTGTTTGTGTGCTAGTATGCTGTTTTTCGCGGGCTGTCAGTCCATCCAGTCCGAATTGCCGGCAACGATAATGATTCCTCGTGCGTTAACGCCGGTTGTTGTCGATGGGAACGCGAATGATGAGATCTGGAAAACAACGGCTTCTTATTCGTATTGTTTGCCTGTGGCAAATGTGGAGAAAGATGAATTAACCAGCTGTACACCAAAAATGCCGGCAGAAGTGCAGTTTGCTTATGACAAGGATTATTTTTATGTGTTAGCAAAGTTCACCGATGATGATGTGCTACAATATGGGGAAGAAAATTTTGAGCATCTATA
>JBAYAV010000124.1:0-8060 GCA_041669565.1 Lentisphaeria bacterium | reverse complement strand
TTTTTTTGTGCTCCCAGGAGACTTTTATGGATTATCAATTTCCCATTTATACCATCCAAAATGAATGCCAGGATTGTTATAAATGTGTTCGCCATTGTTATTGCAAAGCGATTAAAATTATAAATGGGCGGGCTACTGTCATCCCAGAATTATGTGTAGCATGCGGTGAATGCGTACGAGTTTGCCCAGCACATGCCAAAATGATTCGTTCGGATGAATCAAGATTGTTTCAGTTATTGGAAGGCAAAGCGCCGGTTTACGCTTCGATTGCACCAAGTTATTCCGGATACTTTAAAAATATCACGCTATGTCAATTAACGCTTGCATTGAAGCAACTTGGATTTACAGCAGTCAGTGAAACCGCCCATGGTGCACAGCTTGTCAGTGCGCAAACAGGCCGGCTTCTTCGTAAAAATCCAAGCCAGGTTTATATCTCCAGCGCCTGCCCGGCAATCGTAGACTATATCCGAAAATACCAGCAAGACTGGATCCCTTATATTACCCCGCTGGACTCACCAGTAATTGCCCATTGCAAACAACTGCGTAAAAAATATGGCGACGCCATAAAAACAGTGTTTATCGGCCCTTGTGCCGCAAAAAAAAATGAAGCCGATCGATTTAGTAAAATTTTATCCCTGGCTATTACATTTGAAACACTGGAAGAACTGCTGATTGACCATAACATAAAACTTGAAAATATATCCAATGACAACCCCGCAGAACTTGCTCTCGGCCCAGCCGAAGAAGGCCGCGTTTATTGCATCGAGGGCGGAATGAATGACACCGTCCGGGATGCAAAAGCAGATTTCCGTTATGTCTCCGTTTCAGGACTAAAAAATCTCGACCGGATGCTCGCAAAAATTGATCCCAAAAACCTTCCAGGCGGGCTGTTTATAGAGGCGCTTGCTTGCCAGGGTGGATGCATCAATGGCCCTGTGATGGGCAAAGAGTCTTCGGGGTTGGATGTCTTGCTGACAACAAACAAAACAAGCAGTAAGCGCACCAGTATCGGACGCGATGTCCCCGTCGATATTGAGCAGCATTTTTATCGTGATTCTCAAAACGATGAGGAGCCCTCCGAAGAAAATATTCGAAAAGCGTTAGCGAGCGTTGGAAAATTTTCACCCGAAGATGAATTAAATTGCGGTGCCTGCGGGTATGACTCCTGCCGTGATTTTGCCCGGGCACTATTATGTGGCAAAGCGGAACCAGCAATGTGTCACACTTTTCTGCGGAGAAATTTTGAGCGAACAAGTAATGCCTTAATCAAATACATTCCCGCTGGCGTAATTATCGTAAATGACAAACTGGAAATTATTGAAAGCAACCGTCATTTTGCAGAATTAGCCGGCGATGAGACGCTGGAAATTTTCAATACTCTTGGAAATCTTAATTCGATGCAAATCAATCAGCTGCTTGATTTTTCAGATTTGTTTGAGAGTGTCATTCAAAATGGCGGCGATATTGAAAAATTCAATTATTCCTTTAAGAAGAAAATTATAAATATCAGTATTTTTTCCATTACCCAAGGCAAAACGGCTGGAGCTGTTATACAGGACGTAACAAAATCCGAGCTGCGACGCGAACAAATTGCCGAAAAAGCAAAAAAAGTCATTCGACAAAATGTGCAGACTGTACAGCAAGTCGCCCGAATTTTCGGCGAACATATCGCCGATGCCGAAATTATTCTTAATGATATCGCAGGCAGTTATACAATGAATAACAACGATGATGAGGATACTGGCAAAAAGAGAACAAAATGAATGACGAACTTTTTATAGAAATGGAATGCCAGCAATTTACCAAAACGGGCCAGTTTGCCTGCGGCGATGATTACCAGATGCTGACAATGGAGGAAGAAAACCGCAGCATCGCAGTGCTCTCCGATGGACTGGGAAGCGGCATCAAAGCCAATATCCTGGCAAATATGACCACAACAATGGCCCTGCGATTCCTACAGCATAATTCCGATCTCCTCCAATCCGTTGAAACCATTATGGATTCACTGCCCGTCTGCGAAGTACGCAAAATCAGCTATTCCACTTTCTCAATGATTGATACACGCCTCGGTGGCAAAACCCAAGTCATTGAAATGGGCAATCCGCGTTATGTCCATTTGCGCGGACTCCAGGATATCCCCGCCCAAAAACATCAAAAAATTGCGTCTAAAGATTGGCCCGATCGTGAAGTAGACTGCTATGAGATGCGAATGGAGCCCGGCGACAGAATCATCGTCTGTTCCGATGGCGTTACCCAGGCCGGCCTCGGGCGAAAAGAGTATAAATTCGGCTGGCGCCGTAGCGGCGAACTAGAATTTATGCAACAGATAATTCGAGATTATCCAAATATCTCAGCAAAAGATTTGGCACGCAGCATTGCCTTTGAAGCACAGTCCCTAAATTTTGGAAAATGCATTGATGATATCAGCTGTCTTGTTGTTTATTTACGCCATCCGCGTATATTAAGAATATTAACAGGGCCTCCTTTCCATAAGGAGCATGACCGTATTTTCGCACAATTAGCCGAGTCTGGAGCCAATGAAGTGATCATTTGCGGTGGCACCACCGCAAATATTATACAGCGAGAATTACGAACACGAGTCAACATCGATTTAAAACTCGTCAAAGTATGTGGTGATCTGCCACCACCGAGTGATATGGTCGGAATTGGTCTGGTAACCGAAGGCATTCTTACCTTATCAAGAGTCTGCGTTTCGTTAGAAGATTCTGTGGATGTGCGTAAAGTGCCCCTCGCAGCGCGTGAAATTATTCAGCGTATCGAGGAACACGATATTATCGAATTCGATGTCGGCACAAAAGTCAATGAAGCACATCAAGATCCGAACCTTCCGCTTGAATTAGAATTACGCCGCAATATTGTAAAGCGCTTAGGAAAAGTTCTTGAAAAAAAATATCGGAAAAAAGTAAGAATTAATTATTATTAAAGGTTATCACAAATGGAAAAAATCACATTGGAAATTTGTTGTGGCACGACTTGCTATATGCTTGGTGCCGCGCCGTTGTTAAAAATGGAGTCCTTAATACCAAAAGAATGGAAAGAGGACGTTGATGTTTCTGCGGTTCCCTGTTTAGGCGAATGCTTATCCAATAAGCTATGCAATGCCCCCTACGTGAGAATCAATGGTAAAATTATGGAAAAAGCAACCGTAGAGAAGATCTTGGATTCAATTCAAAAAATTATAAAGGAAAAGCAATAAATATGTCCAATGGTGCCGAATTTATGCGTCGCGAATTAATGATTCGTTTTGTGCGTGCATTTGATAAAGATAACATGGCAGATGAATTGGACCAGATCGCGGTTCAACTTCGTCCGAAAACGGGCAATTCCAGCCGCTGCTGTGTTTATCATGACCGTGCGGTTATTAAATACCGCCTGATGGCTTTGCTTGGTATTTCCAGTGAAGAAGAAAAAGATGAAACAAAAAAACTCTCAGAATATTTTTCAGAATTAAAAATCGATCCGGAAGAAAACAACAAACGCGCCGCTCAACCATTGACAGTGTGTTCAGCAGGATGCTCCGGCTGCCCAGAAAGCCGGTACATCGTGACAGGAAATTGCCGCGGCTGCTTTGCCCGGCCCTGCCAATATAATTGCCCCGTAGGAGCAATCTCGGTATTTGATCAAGTCTCTAGAATTGATTACAGTAAATGTATAAAATGTGGAAAATGCGCTGCCGTATGCCCCTTTAATGCTATTATAAAAACAACCGTGCCATGCGAAGAAGCTTGCCCGGTAAAGGCCATTAAAAAAAATGAAAACGGAACCGCTGAAATCGATTTTGATAAGTGTATTTTTTGCGGCAAGTGTTTTAATGCTTGTCCCTTCAGTGCCATAATGGAGCGTTCCGCATTATTTCCAGTAATGACACACCTGAAGGATGGCGTAAAAATGATTGCGATGGTCGCGCCAGCGGCCGCAACCCAGTTCCCCGGAACCATTGAGCAGTTATTTACAGCAATCAGCAAACTTGGTTTTGACAATATTATGGAAGTTGCTCTTGGGGCTGAATTAACAACTCAAAATGAGGCAAAAGAATTTAAAGAAAGAATGGATAAAGGCGAAAAATTAATGACCACGTCTTGTTGTCCATCTTATATTGAATTTGTAAACAAACACTTGCCGGCATTTAAAAAATTTGTTTCAGATACTCCGACTCCCATGGCTTTTGCCGCGCGGCTGGTAAAAGAAAAATACCCGGATGTCAAAACCGTATTTATCGGCCCCTGCATTTCAAAGCGGGTGGAAGCAAGCCGTACCCCAGAAGTCGATTATGTCCTTAATTTTGAAGAATTAGGCGCCATGCTTGCAGGACGAAATATTGATGTTATTTCGCAAAAACCCTGGCAATTACCTCGGCCGGCAATCGCTACCGCGCGTAATTTTGCCAAAAGCTGCGGAGTTACACAAGCCGTTTTAACCGAGCTGATGGGCGCTAATTCAGATTTTAAATTAAAGACTAAATTTATGGACGGCATCGATAAAAAATCTCTTACAATGTTAAAACTTTATGCGTCTGGTAAAATTCCCGTTAATTTTTTAGAAGTCATGGCCTGTAAGGGTGGCTGTGTGAATGGTCCAAGTTCTTTAACAAAAAAGTAAAAGAAAAGAAGAAGTTCCTAATGTACAAAATCGTAGATCAATGGCAAATTGCATTTCATGAAACCATTCTGGATATTAAGCCACCAGAAAAAATAAAAATCCGCCATGAAAAATATTTTAAAATGCCGGTGTACACAAAGAGTGGCGGCTATAATAACGGCGTTGTATTAAAGCAGTTAGAAGCTTGTGGATGCACCCTTACAAACGGCTTAATACCATCCAGCCTTGTCGTAAAAACAGGCAAAGGGACCCTGCTGACGCGCGGTAAAGATTATGAATTTGATGCTGTTTGGGGAACCATCGGCCGGATCCCTTCCAGTAATATCAGCGAATTCTCGGAAGTCTATATCGATTATGATTATATCCCAATGCGAATCGACAGCATTGTCCTAAACAGTCTTTCTAAAATTGAGATTTTAGAGGGGAAAAATGCGAGCTATTGTCCCCCACTGCCGGCATTGAGAAAAGGGGATAAACGCCTTATGAATATTCTGCTTACGGGTAAAAGTTCTAAATTAACACCAAAAGACTGCTACCCCATTTTACAGAATAAAATTTTGATTCCGCGTCAAGATCCGATGCAGTCTTTTTTGCCGAACACGATGAATAAATTGAAGTCGGGCGGCAAATTAAAGATCCTGGCATGGGGTGACAGTGTCACCGACGGCCTTTATATTGCGCCGCGATTTCATTGGCAGCAGCAGTTTTTTACGGCCTTGAAACGCATTTATCCAAAACACGACATCGAATTAATGTCCTTAGGCTGGGGCGGCCGCTGTACAAAAACTTTTTTAGATGAACCCGAATCATCCATTTATAACTTCAAAGAAAAAGTACTGAATAGCGGGGCTGATTTGGTTATCTCAGAATTTGTCAATGATGCCGGGCTATTCCCAGAAATTTGGGCAAAATGCTACACCGATATTTTTAATCAATTCAAACAAAAAAAGATCGAATGGATTATTTGTACTCCGCATTATGTTCGCCATGACTGGATGAATTGCTCAGGAAAAACGGCTTCTGAAATGGAAGATGATCCGCGGCCATTCGTTGCATTTTTGCGGAAATTTGCAGCTGAAAACAAAATAGCTTTAGCCGATCCAGCTAAAATTTACGGGCAACTCTATAAAACGGGTATCCCCTATCAAACGCTGATGACAAATAATATTAATCATCCAGATCAACGAGGATTAAAAATTTATTCCGATGCACTTTTGGCTATTTTTAAAAAATAAAGTAGTGTATTTGCAAAAACATTGCAATAAAATTCCGGATTGATACGTTTCTTAAACAATATGCGCAAACATTATTTTACATTAATGGAAGTCCTTATTGCTTCCGCAATATTAGCCATGGCTGCCGTTGCCACTATGAGTATTATTGGCGGCGCGCGGTCATCGCTTCTTCGTGCTGAAAAACGCTGGGGACGACAGCATTTGCTGGCCCAGACAGCAGAACTTTATTTGATCGGCGGCCCGGAAACAGCATTGCCAGACGGGCTGCTACCAAATGGCTACTCCTCCAGCTGCACGCTGGAAGAAGTGGAAGATATTCACGAAGAAGCGCAAGAACATATTAAAGAATGGTGCCTCGGAGAATTCCATATTCAAATCTTTGACGTGTCCGGAAAATTGATGGCCGAAACCAGAGTCCGAAAACTTATTAAAGAAGAGGACCTGGAATGATGAAACAAACAAATATCAGGCACTCTTTTACCCTACTGGAAGTGATGATTGCAGTCAGTATTATGCTCATCATTGCAATTACACTCTTTGCCTATTCTGGAGAAACAACTCGAACATGGGCTAAATTAATCGGAGAACGTAATAAATTTAATGAATTACTTACGTTTGACCGCACTATCCATCAAATATTTACACATGCAGTGCCCTTTTACTGGAATAATAGCGATGACGAAAAAACCAATTTCATCCTTGCCGAATCCAATCGACTTCGCTGTGTCTATCTTCATTCCCTCAATGACGCCGAAGAAGGCGCCCTCCGCTTTGTGGAATTATACCTCGAAGATAATAACCTTATTATGAAATATACAGATCGCCCCTTTTTAGAATGGGATGATATCCAAAATCGTACCCATACAACAGTCCTGCTAAAGAATGTTAGCGAGATTAGCTTCAGCTACGCAGACTGGACGGATGAAACCGATGACGCCTGGAATGAACGCCTGATGTGGACAGACTACTGGGAAACAGAAAACTCGGAACGAATGGATATTCCACTGGCTATTATGCTGCATGTCCTTTGGACAGACGGCCGTGAAGAATGCTGGCTGCGACGCACAATGGGCAATAGCTTTCGCGAACGCTTGGGTAACTGGGATCCGTTGTCTGAGGAGAAACGCTATGGCAGTGAATAATACACCGAAAGCCTCAACTTCTGATTGCGGAATGGCACTGATTCTTGTTCTTGGAATTATTTCTGTGGTGACCGTTATGGTTGCGCATCTTACGTCCGTTGTGGAAATTATCGCCAAAGAAGCAAAAGTCCAAAGCGAAAAAGAAGCGCTGCGTTATAAAGCAGAATCGATCGCCGGAGAAACACTTTGGATGTATTTTACAGATCGGCGATTATTCTCAAACCGACGCCTTGGACAAAATTTAGATACAACGGGGCGTGCCGATGTTGATTTTGAACCATGGATGATGGATCGACGACCACACCTTTTTAATTCTCTAAATGGTGTTTCTTATTTAACCGCAGGCGATGGGGGATTTACTTTTAAAGATCAGAAAAGCCTAAAAGAAGATATTGATGAAACCGACACCGAACTTCTAGAAGATACCGAAATTTTTCTCGATGTTTTAAATGACTATGCCGATAAAGACGATTTGGTAAAACTAAATGGCATGGAATCATCAGAATATGACGACGAGGGATTTTATACCATGCCACGAAATGATTCAATGCAGTATCGTGCCGAATTTTACTGGTTGCCCAATTGGCAAAATATTATCCAGGATCCCATTGCCATTGTTCCACCTGAAAACAAAACACTCAGCGATTCGTCCAATTCAAAACCTTCTATTTATGCCTGCTCCGACACCGAAATATCCCAGCAATTTGAAGAACTTACCGATGCAGAATTAGAAAGTATCAAAAATGCACGCAATGAGTGGATTATAAACGGCACCGCTTTGGATGAATCGCTAGACTCCGATTTATATGCAGAAATTTCCCAAAAATTTTCCCTTAAAGAAGGCTTTGTTACAATTCTTTACGCAATAGCCTATAGCTCGGATAAAAAAATCAAAGTGACGCAGCGCGAAACCCGGGAAGTCGATTATTCACGTAATTCAATTTTCAGTGATAAAAAGAAAGAAACACTCTCTGTTTGGGAACGATTCCTTGAATAAGGAGCTGTAAAAAAATGAACTTGACAATTTGCCGAAAAGATCGTGATTTTTGAGGGATTTTTTTTT
>JBAYAV010000123.1:0-8079 GCA_041669565.1 Lentisphaeria bacterium | reverse complement strand
ACTAATCTCGTTTTTAAATCAAAAACCTGCAACTGCAAATCACTATTTTTTAGAGAGACATCCTCAAACTGATTCTTACAAAACAAAGAATCCTGACGACAATAGATAATAGCAACAAGGAAGCATAAATTCATACAAAAAGATACAACCAATAATTTTTTCTGCGAAATTTTAAGCAATACCTCTATCCCTTATCTTCCAGTCTTTCCATTCTAGCGTCCGCCGCCGCCATCACCGCCACCACCACGCTGTGGTCCACCACCCATCGCGCCCATTGGATTGGTATATTCATATATATCATTAATGTCGTCCGCATAGTCCCCCGTGCCAATTTGGTCCAGCATCATTTTGCGGACGGAATCCTGCATTTCCGTCATCAAGCGGCTGTTTTCCATCACTTCGCGCATATTTTCACGATTCCGTTCCGCCATCAGCGTATCATTTAATTGGATCAGACTTTGATAATCAGAAAGCAGAGAGGCCTGTTCCTCTGTTAGTTCATTTTTATCAATCTTACCAAAAAAAGCATCCCTTTTACTGACAAAATCTTTTTTCTTATCATTCATTTCTTTAATTCGGGCTTGGATTTTTGCATAGCGCTCCGGATCTTCTTCTTTCATTTTTTTCATGCGCTCTTCAAAATCAACCCTCTTTTTACGGACATTCTTTTTATCTTTATCTGTTTTAGACTGCGTTTCAAGTTTCGCGGTCAATTCCGCAATTTCCTTTTCTCGAAGATCTAAGATTTCGTTTAATTTATCTAAATCATCACGCGCCGATGAGTTTGTATTCTTCATATTGGCATTTATTAATTTTGTTTTTAACTCCGACAAATGCGCTTCTAAATCCGTAATCTTTGCCTGCAAATTACTTTTCTCTAAAGATACTTTTTCTAACTCTTTCCAATCATGTGCCGACTTCTGACTATAATAAACCGCCGTACAAATAAATAACAAATTCGTACATAACAAAACAATTAATATCAATTTTTGTGATTTTTTAAACATAGGACCTTCCTTTTTCTCAAATTCATTTCTTTTAATTAAAATTATAATACACCCTTAACTACAATTGTAAACGGAAATTAAAAGAAAAAATTGCTTTAAAAAAGACAGAATGTAAAAAAAACATTCTGTCTAAAAAAAGCAAAAATCACAAAAGACTTATTCTTCCGCACTCTGCACATCAAGAATCCGCAACTGTGGAACCGATTGACCATTATATTTATTCATATGTGGCGAAAAGACAATATTCCACGACGATGACGGAAATTCCTGCGGCAAATGGCCAAAACAAATAAACTGCATACGAGTACCATTGCTATTACGAACCGTTCCACGCGTATGACGCTTCCCCGCTAAAAAACGACGCTCACAAACAACATCCTTCGCTAAAAATACCGGTTCCGGATTGCTGTGACCAAACGGCTCAAGCATATCTAACTCCTGAAAAAAGATCTCATCCAGCTCCCCTAAATCAACAACCCCACAAATACTCAACTGCGGCTTCATCGTTTCAATCCCCAGAACCTTCTGCACCGCAACATCAAACTGAACACAAAATTCTTCTAACTTATCCTCTTCTAACGACAACCCAGCAGCCATTGCATGACCGCCAAAACGCACTAAAAGCCCCGCGCATTGTTCCAAAGCAGCAACTAAATTCAACGTGCGAATACTTCGCGCAGATCCCGTGTACTGTCCACTCTGATCCTTGGTTAAAACAATCGATGGCCGATGATAACGACGCGTTAAACGAGACGCCACAATCCCAACAACACCCTGGTGCCAGCCTTCATTCCACACCACAATAGAACGCGCCGAATCTAAATCATACCGACGCGCAATCTGCGCCTCAGCCTCATTAACAACCTCTTCTTCAATCGTCTGACGCTCATGATTTTGATGATCCAACAAACGCGCCAGCGCCGAAGCGTCCACAACATTATCCGATTCCAAAAGACGCAAGCTGTCCGTAGGGTCTCCCATACGTCCAGTAGCATTAATACGCGGTGCAAGACGATAGGTAATATCCGCAGTTCTCAAATCATCACGCACCCCAGAGATATCGCATAACGCATGTACGCCAGGACGGCGTTGATTGGCCAGAACCGCCAGGCCATATTTTACAAGAATGCGGTTTTCGAACAAAAGTGGCACGATATCAGCAACCGTTCCAAGAGCGACCAAATCGAGTCCCTCTTTCAAATCCGTATCTTCCCCGCCATAGCTGTTTTCACGACCATATTTCAAGAAGGCATGCGCCACTTTAAACGCCACGCCTACGCCGGCCAGTTCATGGATTTCTTCCGGAGATCCGGGCAGTTTTGGATCCACAACAGCCAAAGCAGGCAATGGTTCTGCACCGGGTGTGTGATGATCGGTAATAATTAAATCAAGGCCGGCCTTTCCGGCGGCAGCCGCAGCCTCATAACTGGTAATACCGCAGTCTACAGTAATTAGTAGACGGCATCCGCTGGCAACCGTTTTTGCGATTGATTCAGCGGTGAGACCATAACCATCATCAATACGATGCGGCAAATAGCATTGCACATCTGCGCCATTACAGCGCAATACCCACGCAAGAAGCGCCGATGCTGTAATACCATCAGTGTCGTAGTCGCCATGAATCATAATTTTTTCATTGCGCTGGATTGCTTCCCATAATCGAGCTGCAGCCTTTTCGGTATCCTGAAGCAAATACGGGTCGCTTATTTTTTTTAAACTAGGATTTAAGAATTCCCCAACATTATCAACGGTGATTTCTCGTGCATCCAATGCAATAGCAATGGGTCGCGTCACCCCGATTTCATCAATTAATTCCTGAATTCTAGTTTCATTCGTTTCCGATAATTCCCAAATGCGTTCTTCCATGAGCCTTATTTTTCCTTATTATTATTTAATGTCATGCTAAGACTATATGCCATAATTAAAATTTATCTCTTTTTTTTGTGTGTTTTTCAAGCATTTTTCTTCATTTCCAAGTAGAAACTCTTTTCCCAATTAAAGAAAGGATATTTTCCATTGTTTTAGATGGTCAAAGTTTTCGTTTTTTCAAAAGGAAGACGCCTTTTTTTGGAGTGTTTTCTAAAAAAATAACACATTTTTTAATAAATCCTACCTGCGGCCGGTAAAACCGCAAAATTTTCAGCATCTTTTTTACCTCAAAATATTCTAAATCCACTTGCCGGATTATATTTTATAAGTTAACTTATTAACTTACGTAACATTATAAAAAAAGCAGAGACTGTTTTGTATTCCATACTCGCTATATAAAATGAAAAACATTTTATGCTGCCTATCAATATCTATATGGAAAACAAAATCATTTTAAAATTTAATAAATAGAAATAGAATCATATCAATTCAAAAAGAGAAAAAAATGAAAATTCCACTATTAGACCTAAAAACGCAATATGTACCTCTTGAAAAAGAAATTCTTCAGGAAATATCAGAAATATGCATGTCTCAGCTTTTTATTCTCGGTCCAAAAGTTAAGGCCTTTGAAGAAAGCATCTGCGAATACTGCAAAACAAGTTTTGCCTGCGGCGTCTCTTCCGGTTCCGACGCGCTTCTCATGTCCCTGATGGCCGAAGATATCGGCTGTGGCGATGAAGTTATTACATCACCCTATACCTTTTTCTCAACCGCCGGTGCCATTTCACGAGTTGGTGCGACTCCTGTTTTTGTAGATATTGACCCCGCTAGCTTTACCATTGACAACACGCTCATCGAAGCTAAAATAACCCCTAAGACAAAAGCAATTATTCCAGTCCATATTTTCGGACAGCCCTGCAACTTAGATCCCATTATGGATCTGGCAAAAAAATATAACCTGATTGTAATCGAAGACAGCGCGCAAGCCATCGGTGCCGAATACAAAGGCCATCGCATGGGATACTACGGTGACTATTCCTGTATTTCATTTTTTCCAAGCAAAAACCTCGGCGGCTTCGGCGATGCCGGTATCATAACCTGTAACAATGAAGATAAATATAATAAATTGATGCACTTGCGCAATCACGGCATGAACCCACAATATCACCACGGTATTATCGGCGGCAACTTCCGTATCGATGCATTACAGGCTGCCATTCTCAATATCAAACTAAAATCTCTCGACAAATGGACTGCCGGACGCCAAGATAACGCAAAAGATTATGACGAACTCCTCGGCGGGCACGAAAATTGGCTGCAATTACCATCCATTGCCCCATGGACAACACGGCATGTCTTCAACCAATTTATTATCCGCGTAAAGAACGGCTTCCGAAATCGGCTTTTGGAAGACCTGCAAAAAGCAGAAATAGGCTGTGCCATTTATTATCCAATTCCACTTCATTTACAGAACTGCTACAAAGATCTCGACTACCAAGTCGGTGATTTACCAGAAAGCGAGAAAGCCGCTAACGAGACTCTTGCCATTCCTATTTATCCTGAACTCACGCATATCCAGAAAAAATACATCACCGATACAATCATGAGTTGCTTGGAGGACTATAATTCTTGAGTAAGCATTCCCACAAAAAGTCCGATTGCCCACAACATAGTACGATTGCTACTTATTATCGCCTGATCAAGGTTTTTGCACGGCCCTACTGGTTTCGAATCATGGTTGGCGTTTTAGCCGGTTTTGTCATCGGCGGAGCCATGGCTACGAGTCTTCGTATTATGGATATTAGTTTCAATGTATTTGAAACCGGAACGATACAAAAAAAGATTGAAGCACCACCCCCAAAAAGCCCCGCATTCACGCCGACGGAAAAACCAGCAGCAGCAGTGCAGGCGCCGCTAGAACAAAAAAATCTGTCCGCGATTCAATCAACAAAAGAGAACAAAGAAACACAAAAGAAAAATGCCCTCTTTGCCAAAGTTAACAAAATCTTTAAACGAATGGGAATAAACACAGTCCTGGAATCGGATGATAAGTTGACGTTGCCAATTGTTGGAATTCTGCTGTTTCTGCTTTTTTTCTTTTTTATGCTTCAATCCGGAGGACAAATTTTAAACAAATACTTTTTGCGGTGGGTTGGCTCCAAAATCGTCATCGATCTCCGATGTGCCTTGTTTGAAAAACTGCAAAGTCAATCGCTAGCCTTTTTTTCGCATCATAATGTCGGAAATTTAATCAGCCGATGCATCAATGATACTCAGGCAATTGAGAATGCGATATCCGTTTCCCTCAGCGATTTATTTACAGCGCCTATTTTCATTTTAGTCGCGCTACAGTTTATCATTCAGAAAACGCAAGAATCCAATTTGCAGAAAGAAGGCCTTCTTGTCTTACTTGCATTACCATTTTGCATTTTGCCCTTCTATGTCCTGTCTCGATATTTAAAGCGCTATCAGAAAAAAGTTCTAGAAAAAATTGCGACTGTATTATCTTTCATGCAAGAATGCTTTAGTGGTATTCAGGTCATTAAGGCCTTTCACCGAGAAGAATACGAAAACCAGCGTTTTAATCATGTAAACAACCGACTTTTTAAATCGATCCGAAAATCCATCATTGCCAATATTTTCGTTCAGCCTATTATGCAACTATCCGCGATTGGACTCGCTTCCGTTTTTGTCTTGGTCTGCTACAAATATCAAATTTCATTTGGTACGCTTGCCATTATCGGTTTTGCAGCACAACAAGCATACCGCCCACTGAAAGATTTGGCCAAAATCAACGCAAGTTTACAAAAAAGCGCCGCTGCTGCCGAACGAATTTTCGATATCCTGGATACCGATACGTCCCTACCCGAAGCTAAAAACCCCGTTGTTCTCAAAACCTTTAATCATGAAATAAAATTTAATCACCTCGACTTTTCATATACACCAGACAAAACAAAAATACTGTCCGATATCAACCTCGTTATACCATATGGAAGTATGATCGCTCTTGTAGGCCAAACGGGCTCCGGAAAAAGTACTATGGCAGGCCTCTTGGCACGCTTCTATGACCCGATCTCTGGAAATATCACGATCGATGGATATGATCTACGCGAATTAGACATCTCACACTTGCGCCAAATGATCGGTATCGTCTCACAGGATACATTCCTCTTTAATGATACGATTGCCAATAATATCCGCTATGGAAAACTGGACGCCACCGATGAAGAAGTGCGCAAAGCCGCAGAACAGGCCAGCGCATCCGAATTTATCGAAAAAATACCAAATCAATACAACCACATTGTCGGCGAACGTGGAATCCTCCTGAGCGGTGGTCAAAAACAACGCCTGGCTATCGCCCGCGCTATCCTGAAAAATCCCCCGATACTCATTTTAGATGAAGCCACAAGCGCGCTTGATACGGTAACCGAACAACTCGTTCAACGCGCCATCAATAATGTAATGAAAGACCGTACAGTGATGGCAATCGCCCATCGACTCAGCACCATAAAACGCGCGGATTTGATCCTAGTGATGAATGACGGTAAAATCATCGAACGCGGCACGCATCAGAGTCTTTATAAACAAAATGGCACCTATCGCGAACTCTGCGACATGCAATTTCAACAAAAAGAATAATCACTCCAGCTATAAAAAATAAAGGAACACAAACAATGGCAGACGAAAAATTAAATCGCAAAAGCTACCTCTCAAAACATGTTGGGAACTTTCCCGCTGAAACCAGCATTTTTGGAACCAGTTATGTAAAAATAGATGACCTGCGCTACGGCACCAACCCTCATCAAACAGCCGCTTTTTACAAACGCGCAAACCATGATGCCGTGATTGGAGATATGAAAGTCATCAAAGACGGGAAAGGCGGACTTTCACAAACAAACCTGGAAGACATCAGCTATTCCCTGAATATCGTTAAATTTTTCCAAAGACCAATCTGCGCCTGTATGAAACACATCAATCCGTGCGGCGCCGCAATACAAATACCCGGCGATTCCCTAAAAGATATCTATATCAAAGCAAGAGCCTGTGACCCACGCGCACAATTCGGAAGCGTCGTTGCTTTCAATGTAAAAGTCGATGCCGAAACAGCCGCTGAAATTATGACTTCCTTTATTGAATGCGTTGTCGCACCCGATTTTGACGAAAAAGCCATCGAAATATTTAAAACGCCAAATGGTAAAATAAATAAACATATCCGTATTCTGCAATGCGGCGATTTAAGCAAACTGCCGAAATTCGTCGGAGATGATATCCAAGGCCATCAGACGATCAAAGTTCTGCATGACGGAAGCCTGGTTATCTCAGATCCCCTGATGACCCACATTCACAGCATTGCAGACCTGAAACCAGCCCATGCTTCCAGCAAGGCGCTAGGCGAAATAGACAGCACAATAAAAGCAACCGAACAACAGCTTGTGGACCTTCTCACAGCATGGTATATCAATATCAACGTGCGTTCCAATGGCGTTATTATTGTGAAAAATGGCGAAACCCTCTGTGTAGGAACCGGCGAACAAGATCGCGTCGGCGCCGTAGAACAAGCCATTGAAAAATACAATCAAAAGTATGAAGGAAAACAAGATATTCAAGGTTCTGTGATGTCCAGTGACGGATTTTTCCCTTTCCCCGATGGCATAGAAGTCGCAGCTAAAGCAGGAGTTACTGCCATCATTGCGCCGGCAGGATCCATCAAGGACGCCGCCGTTATTAAACGCGCAAACGAACTAAATGTCGCATTATTCCATGCTCCTGAGCGTATTTTCTCTCATCATTAATTTTATTTAAAAAAGGCGTAGCAATTTTGCTACGCCTTTTTTTAAGGAAGTTTTATATGGATATCGAAAAAATTGATAAAAATTTCAAGACTGCTATCGTCAATAATTCTGAATTTAATTATTATAATCCGCGGCATGCACCCTTTGTTTTAGAGGGCTTTCCCTTTCTGAAAAAAGACACAGCCCCCTATTGTCGCCTGCCCCTTGAATCTCTGTCGTTTTTCTCTGAAGGTTTGCAGTTTCTTGCCTACCATACTGCTGGTGGACAAATTCGCTTTTGCACCGATTCTCCTGCGATTGCCATCAAAGCCACGATCGGCGAAAAAAGCGGTATGAATCATATGCCCGCTTCCGGTCAATCCAGCTTTGACTGCTATTGCGGTATCGGCAAAGATAAAAAATTTATCGGT
>JBAYAV010000122.1:0-8097 GCA_041669565.1 Lentisphaeria bacterium | reverse complement strand
GAATTTCCGCGGATGTGGCGATAATAAGAAACACGAAAATGGGATCTACTGGACGTGTAACAAATGTCCAGCAAGGGAATATCTAAGTCGCTTTCCTGCGATACAAAGGATTCGCCGGAAGGCAGCAGCATTTCTGATGTCTTCCAAAAAAAATATGGAAGGCGTTTCATTCTAAAAAACCTATAGGGTGCTTACAGGTGCGTTGTTTTAATGAATGCGGGGCCTTTCTATTTATTGGCTGCTGATGGAGAGGAGGAAGGAAGGATGCTTACTTCGTCCAGCCATGCGGTTCCTGTCGGGCCTTTGAATTGAAAGTAAAGATATCCGATGCTATCAAAATCTAACGTGGGAATGCGTATCTGATATTTTTGCCATCCTGTGCTTAGTTTTATGTCTTTTTGAATGCGTTTACAGGTCTTTGGGTAATCACGGCGAGGGATTGGCATGCGAATCGCCCTGACAGAAAATCCCTCGAGGTCGCTTTTTGCATAAAAAGAGACGATATACTCAATGCCTTTTTTGAAGCTCACGCGCGGTGAAGAGTCCCCGTTCGTTGTTTTTAGTGTTAACATTGTAAAGAGCGGCGCGGTTACTTGGGTGTATCCTTTGGAGACGGGCGAGTCCTCTGTTCCAAAATCGAATTGCGCGTCCTTGCCGCTTTTTTCTAGTGCTTTTACAACAAGGCTGAAGATGCTCCCTGAGCCCAGCGATAAATCCAGGCTACCATCGTTGATTTGAACTTTGCATCGGTACTCTTTTATGCGATTTGCATAGCTTGGAAAATGTTTGTGAATTTCTTCAATTTCATGCTCTTCCCATACCAGTGACTGGATTTTAGATCCTTCTAATTCGTTTGCCTTTTCAGGACATCGCATGGCTGCGCGCAGTTCATATGAACCATTTGGTAATGCTACCTTGAATATTTTTGCTTCTTTGGATATCTGGTGGCCATCGCGCAATACATCGTTTGGACCGCCCAGGTCAACTCCTGTTACACCGTTGCTGGTCCAGCCATAATTTGTTTGAGAGGAAAATTGTGTGGTATTCGGAAGATGAATCCGCAAACTGTTTACTCCTTGATAGACCTCGGTATGATCGAGGGAGCAATAAGCCGGGGACTCCCAGCTGCAGGACGGGTACCAAATTCTAGGTTGCCCCTCTTCTGCGTCTTCAAATCCTCCATTTAAGAGCGTGTCGATCTCGTTGTGATCTGTTCTTTTTACCCCAAAGCCATCTGGCCATGGCCGTGCCGTTGATTTTGCTTGTGCTTCGCTGGAGATGCATTGAATTGCCAGCTCCATGGGAGCGTTTGCTTGGTTGATTGCACCGTGCAGACGGTACACATGTACGGCGTAAGGGGAAAAGACATCGGTGAATTGCCCTGCTTTTATGATTCTGTTCCGATCTTCAAACAATACTTCAGCATCGCCTTTTTGGTCATTCCCCATGAGTTTGAATTGCACTGTTGAGCGCGTATCTCCGCAGTTGTTGGCGGCCATTAAGTATAGTTGGTTGTTGTATTGTCGTAGTGAAGCATGAATATTGGTTTCTTCTATGCCCGTAACGGTTTGGGGGAGCGGTAATGAACTTAACACGGGTTTTAATTCGCGTAGCTGGCTGCTTAACTGTTGAAGCACGGCTCGCATGGATGGAAATGTATTGATGTAAGTCCAGTAATAGATGCCGTTGGCACCATGGATGATTGCCATCCACGTTTGCAAACGCTGCTGTGTCAAAGAGAGGGCTGCTTCTTGCATCCATCCGGCTGCAGCTGGCATAAACCAAAGCGGTTTGTGAAATGCACGGCAAGTTTGCGCATAGTGGTCGATAATTTTGTAATTTTTGTATTGGCCTTGCGCGTGGGCATTCCACCAGTAAGAGTCGATAATGTCAATTTCATAAGATTCTGGGGGAAGTGGGGACTTTGGCTGGCAGAAAATTGGCGTGATAGCATGATAGGGGTCATATTCTCGCGTGACCTTGGAGAGTCGGAGCACCCCGAGTCTTTCTTTTTCTGTGTCTGCCTGCACGAGACACGGCTCGTCCCAGAGATAACCTAAAAAGGCTGGATGATTTTTCCCTTTGTCCGCGATTTTTTTTAAGGAACTGGCGCGAAGGAGTTTTTCTACTTTGTCTGCTGGTTCTTTGTATTTACTGCGTGGGATTACATAGTAGTTGGCGGCCGATACTTTCATTCCGTTGTAATATGCTGTGTCTAGGTATGCATCCGAAAGACTGCCCATAGAAATAATATTATATCCTGCGACGGCATATTTTGCGATCAAATGTCTAGGTAGGCCTGTGATTCCGAATGGACAAAATGGCTGGTTATTGAATAAGAGCACGCTGCGATTATGATCAATTTTTACTTCATAAGGCGCAGGCTTGTGTTTTAAAAGGATTATTTTTTTTGAATAGAGCGTGCGCTTGTCTTGCATCAGGCTAATTATAATCGTCTGTTCGCCGATGGGAAGTGATTTTATTTTTAGTTTTACTGAAAACTCATTATTCTTTACTGGAGCGGTTGTCTCTACAGTTTCCTTTTCGGCTTGGTCTATAAGACGGACTTGCACGTTGAGATTATTCGGCAATGCACCCGCCATATTCACCTGTCCTGTAACGATTGCTTCTTTTTCGCTGGTGTAGTAAGAATGGTCCAGCCATGCTGAAATTAAGGGGGAGGCAGTGAATGGTCGCGCAGAAAAAAAGACGAGTCGTTTGGCTGTCTCTTCTCGAATTTCCTGGCGAATATGACAGTTTCCTTCACTTCCCTTTACGTCTTGTACTGGAATGCGGAGAAGTTTACTTTTTCCGCCAGCAATCTCCATTTCGGTTGCGTTTTGCCATGCTCCGTTTACGTCTGCGGTATGGATAATTAATTGGCGGGTTTTTGGGGATTGGTTGGTTATTTTTTGTTGCAGCGTGATCTTTATTTTTTCGGAATTTTCGAGTTCGTATCGCAGTTCTGAATCCGTGATTGTCACTGCGGGTGCAAATTTGGGAAATGCTGCATTTTGGATTACGCCAAATTTTTGCGGGGCATGAAATCCGTTGTTTGTGGGGGACCAAATACTGTATTCAGGCTCAACTTTGCGTTCGCGGCATAGGTTAAGTCCCCACGTAGTTCCGCCCTTGTTTTTACTGGAAAAATTATACCACGGCAGGGCTATTTCCACGTACCACGCATTTTCCCCTACGGATGTTTTGCTTTCCCATTGGCCGTCCCATGTTATTTCTTCTCCTGGGGTCATACTGCCGTTAAAATTGCCGTCTGCTTGAGTGCCTTTGCTGTTTATTGTGAAATGATAGTAATTTTTTCGGGTATGCTCTGGATCTACGAATATTTCCACACAATCGTCTTGCCATAGACTTCCATCGCGCTGGGTTACTGCAGTGTGCAGCTTTTCTGGTTTCGGTTCGTGACAGACAAACGCGATGTATAGGGCATTGGCATCGCATGTCATATATGCTTCGGTTGTTGCCTTGAGTGGTTCGGTTTCCCGCAAGTTCACAAGTTTCACTTTTGCAGCATTGGCCCAGCAGGGGTCGGTCAGTTGTCCGTCAATCTTGGGCGCCTGTAGGGCTTCAGGTAAGGTCTTTTGAGTGCCTGGTTTCTTTTGGGCATGAAGCGCGGCATTTGCCGTTAAGAAAATTAAGGCTGTTAGCAGTATTTGCAACTTTTTCATTGAGAGGCTCCTTTTTTATTCCAAATAATAGAAGATTGTTTTTTAATAATAAATCAGAATTTATAAAAATATGCCGAATCGTAATTGTTGTTTCGGGCAAAAGGGTTCTTTTTTTTAGCTACATGCATTTGCTGTTTTATTTTTGAGCGGAAATAAAGCTTTTGTGCTTTTCGAATTTATCGCTTTGGATAAAAGGGGAATCCGATTTTTGTTAAAGTTAACATGGATTTACCATTTAATCAAGTTGTCGGTAAAACTTATTTCAATGAATTTAACGATAACAGAAATTGTAATTTTGAAAAGGAAGCAATGAAGGGGCAAACTTGATACGGCAAGTTTTAAATTCAAATGGTTGGAACATAATTTTAATCGCTGGCGGTTTCGCCTAAAAGGAGTCTCTTTCGCTCGTTTTGGTGCATTGATAATTGTCTGCAGAACCATTTGAGAAAATTGAATTTAAAAAAACGGCGCAGAATGGAAATGCAGAATATGAGTAAAAAGATCTATTTGGTCTGATTCTTGGCAAATTTGGAATGTTATGATAAAAAAAAAATTCAGAGAAAAGAAAGGCAGTCTTTTTGAATTTGCCGAATCCAAAGAAATGCCCCCGCATCTCATGAGAATTTAGTGATTGTCAATCGCTCATAAATATAAAATGGAATTCTGGAATTATTGCAATGATACTGCTCATGGTGTTTTGATCATATCCACAAAATAATTTAAATTTTTTAAGATAATATATCGTAATGCATTGTTTGTGTTTTTTTAATAATGCATTACATTTCTTAAAAACTTATAAATACTATTTATCATAAAATGATTTTATTGTTTCCCTGTTGTCTTGAAAGAGGCAAAAAAGATAACGCGTAAGCTGGTCTTGCTGTTTGCTGAAGCGAAATGTCTTAATAGTAGAAATACTTCGTTTGTGTATAAAAATGGTATGAATGTTATGTATGGCATGTTAAGTCGGTGTCTTTGCAGCTATCCCGAATTTGAAAATCCAGCAGTATGGTCGGTTTATAAAGGGAATTGTGTGGTGATGCTTTTTGATTTGAAAGAAATGAAAAACAGGATTGGCTATGAGTCCTTTTGTTTGAAAAATGCTGAATTGGGTTAATAAGGGCAAGTAATTCTGGCTGGGGAGCATCTTATTCTTTTGAGATGCGGCAAGTTAGAGGCGGTGGCTTTTCTATGGTTCATGGCTGAAACAGAGATACGAAGGTGGCTTTTGGTGATGGGAACGTTGCTGGTGCGGAGGCATTCGGTGATTCAAAAATAGACTGGTACTAGACAAGAGCGGTAATGAAATAAAGAATTATTAAGGACAAGGATATCTGAATGAAGAAATATTTATATTTATGTATATTAATTTGCTCCGTATGTTTTGCTGGAAATTTTGTTCTTGATGATTTTTCAGGGATTTCTAATTGCAGCTGGGCTGCTTGTAAGTGGGGGCAACGGCCAAATGCTTTTTATAAAGTAAAGGATGGGGTATTAACGTTACATTACGCCGGTCCTGAGGAAAAAGTGAAGGGCGGTTTTAGTTTTTCCGCGGGATTAAAAGGCTCCTGTGATTTGGCTTCATACAAATACTTGAGTTTTCGGGCAAAAAGTGCGACGACAAAAGGTTGTACGATTCAAGTTTATATAAGAAGAGAAATTCCGAGTGGCAAATTTAGTTCATTTTACTCTATTGTGAGACTGACTCCTGAGTGGAAATGCTATGATTTATGCTTAAAAAACGCGGAGCGTTCGCAGGCGAATAAAGGCTTTTTTGTAAAAACCAAGGCCGATGCTGGGGCTTCACGTCAATTAAGCACAGGAGGTAAATTAGAATCTATTTCTTTTTATACGAAAACAGCAGAAGCTGTAATGATTGACAAAATGGAGCTGAAAAGTAGCCTTTCGAATGATGGAGAAAAAGACAAAGAGATCGTTGAAGCCATAAAAACATATAAGAAATATGTTCCTTATGCATTCCAAAAAATACTGGGCGCTAATGGCCCGCTTTTGGTTAAAGATGGTAAAAGCTCTTTTGCTATTTATGTTAATAAAGAGATCGGTGCAACTGGTGATTTTGCAGCAACTCAAATGGTCTATTATATTGAAAAATCAACGGGAGCTAAAATAGCGATTGTTGATAAAGTCGCTCCTGGACAAAACATTCTTGAACTTTCGATAAAACGCGATCGTTCCCATCCGGATGGATTTAAAACAGAAGCACAAAACAGCCACCAGATTTTAATCTGTGGTAATGATCCGCGTGGTTTGCTTTATGGAGTGTATGATTTTTTAGAGAAAGCACTTGGTATTCGTTGGTTTGCGCCATTTGACTATGCTGAAATTATCCCCCCTCAAACAACGGTGAAATTGCCGCTTTGGCAAGACGAGTCTTTTCCGGGAATGATTTATCGGCGGTTCCATTATTGTAGCGCAGGAAGAGGCGTGCCTGAACCAATGAAACACCGCTATATTGCTGCGGACTGGTGTGTGAAAAATCGGTATAATGTAGAACTGGAACGCCTCGTCAGTAGCTGGGATACTCCTGCGGTAAAAAAGGAGCGCCTTGATAAAATTAAAAACTTTTATTCAAAACGCGGCGGGGTGATTGCCCTGCCTACGATGTGGGGACATAATTATCACTACTGGGTGCCGCCTGAAAAATATTTTAAAAGTAATCCGGAATATTTTTGTCTCGATCGCAGTACGGGTAAATGGCGTGCCGAAAGAGCACAATTATGCTGCACAAATCCTGATGTTGTAAAAATCATTGTAGAACGCGCCGTAGAATATTTTAAAGAATATCCGGAAAGAGAATATTTCCCGCTTTTTCAGGAAGATGGCTCTCGCTTATGGTGCCAGTGCCCAAAGTGTCGGGCGCTGTATAAAAATACAGATATCAATAGTTATAAAACGGAACACAGTCTAAATTTAGCAAACATGGTTGCTGCTGAACTAAGCAAAAAAATACCCGGCAAGAAAGTAGTCACCTATGCTTATGATGTCACAACTCAGCCACCAGTGAATATTATGCCGAGAGAGGATGTTTTTGTAACTTATTGCTTAATGGATTTTTCAAATCCAAAGAAAGCCGCTTGGGAGGGATATAGCGGCAAAGAACTCGCAGTCTGGAATAAACTTTGCAAGGGAAATTTAATTCTATATACTTATAATTATCTGGATTTCTATTACACAGCAAGTACGTCGGAATCTCTGGTTCGCACCTTTCGTTATTTTGATCTATTGAAAATAAAATGCAGTTGTCAGGAAAGTAATGAGAACTGGTATGGAGTTAGTGCGTATCACTATTATCTTAGTGCCAGACTCGCTTGGAACCCGTGGTTTGATATCGAACAGTTCCAGAAAGATTACTATGAAAAATTTTACGGAAAAGCCGCAGATTATATTGCTCAATATCAGGATGTTATGGGAAACTGTTTGGCAAATAAGGAGTATTGGCTTGAATATGGTAATAAAACGTATCCCTATATTCCGACTGAAAAAATAAATGCGATGAATGCCTGTTTGGAAAAAGCGAAAGCAATTTCAAAAGGAGACAGCCGCTTGATAAATGCAGTAAATGCACAATGTCGCGGTTTCCAATATGTAAAAGCATTTTCGAATGCGGTTGTGGCTGGTGCGGAATTTCAAAAAAAATTAACGGAAGAAGATTATCAACGGGCGATAAAATGCCTGGCTGAATTGGACCATATTATTAAAGAACTGACACCGGAGCGACTCGTGCCAGTTAGAGCTTTAAACCAAACAGAAGCTATGCGGCGTAATATGCGTGAAAACTATATGCGTAATAACGCCTTCAAAGCCGTAAATAAAACATATAAAGTGGTGAAAGAAATAACAGACTCTTGGAATTTTAAAATCGATTCAAAAAATGAGGGTGAAAAAAAGAAGTGGTTCGCAAAGGACTTCGATACCTCTAAATGGGAAAAAATTAAAGCGGGTAATTGGTGGGGAAAACAAGGATTCGGAAAATATTTAGGGACTGCATGGTACCACATAAAATTGGATATCCCTTCCTATAAAAATAACATGGCTTTATACTTCTGTGGCGTCGATGAACGCGCATGGGTATATCTTGACGGTAAATATATTGGTGGACATTATGAAGGGGAAGTTAGCAAGTTGTGGAATGAGCCGTTCCTTATTGAGCTGTCTCCCAATATTACCTCGGGAAAACATCAATTAACCGTGAAAGTGCATGCAAGCGCTGGACAAGGCGGCCTTTGGAGACCCGTGTTTCTCCTGGATAAAAAATAGGAATGCAAGCGCTTACAAGATGGCTTAATAGGATCCCTGATTTTTTCTTGGCTCATTTTTAACTTCTTAACTTGAAAGTCGTCTAAAGCAAGCACAAACCACATAATTCTTCTAAAAAACCTCGATTTATTTC
>JBAYAV010000121.1:0-8140 GCA_041669565.1 Lentisphaeria bacterium | reverse complement strand
AACCGCCGAATATAATCACGAAGATTGGATGATATAGAAATGAGCATATCTCTCCAAAAATATCATCGTCGAAATACGGAGAATGACACACGTCCCCGTTCCGACGTCTTGGTCGAGGAGATTCCGGAGACGCACGGCCGTGCGTCTCTACGTGCAAATTCTCCAAAAATGCGATGTTTGAAACAATAACAAAAATGCATTATGTCTCAATATCGCATTCGACAATATACAAAAAATACCCGGATTGTTCAAAATATGCAGAAAGACGTCGCTATTGCGTTGGCATGTTTGGAATCAAAAACGACGCACGTCCGTGCGCCGCTACGTGCAAATTTTCCAAAAATGCGATGTTTGAAACAATAACAAAAATGCATTATGTCTCAATATTGCATTCGACAATATACAAAAAATACCCGGATTGTTCAAAATATGCAGAAAGACGTCGCTATTGCGTTGGCATGTTTGGGCGACGTCTTTATCCTTAATTCAAACATCACGTTATTTTGATGATTTTCTCGTAGAGACGCACGGCCGTGCGTCTCTGTATTCCCCCCAAAGACGTCGGAACGGGGACATCACTATTATACCGATAAAAACAAAATTATGAACGATAAATACCACCACAAATATCGAACAAAATCACACAGAATGCCAAGATTTGTTTTTTCTTTTTTTTTACAGCCCCTAAGTATCTTTTATTAGGAACAAATTCATCTTTTATCATTTTATCATAATAGATTCTTATAATCTTACTTAATTTTTCATTTTAGGAGCTGCAAAAAAATTAACTTGACAATTTGCCGAAAAAATCGTGATTTGATTTTGGGGCCGACAACGAGGAGCATACCCTCAGATATGTGACGAGGTTGGCGGCACAAAAAGCATTCACGAGAATCAGGCAAATGTAAAGGTTATTTCTGAACAGCCCCTTAGCTCAGATTGTTTACTTTTTCCAAGAAATCAATGTATTGCTATAAAACATAGAAAGAACCGTAGCCTGTCCACCCAGTTCATGTTGTATTTCATTCACAAGATCAATCGATTCATACCCCTTGCGAAAGGTCTGGTTAAGCCCTGTTTTTATGAGATAGCCATCCTCAAATGCTTTAATAATGTTATACTTGTTCATTACCGGCCAAACCCCCTGGACGGTCAGGTAAATAATTCCGCCCGGATTTAATGTGCGGCTCATAAGCTGGTAGACCTGATGCCGTACCTTTGGAGGAAGAATATTCAATACATAATGAGCCATCACAATATCATATTTCTTTTTTAACACAGAACTATCCGGATAAAAATTAGGATCATAATCCGCTACCGATAAACATCCACTATCCAGTAAATCCTGCTTTGCAAACCGATCCAGCCCTGTTCCCCAATGCAAAACAGACTTCCCTTTTGCAAGTCCCTTGCTACAGATATACCGAACCGGCTGAGAAGATTGTCTGGTATGATTCAAAGCGGTTAAACGAGAAGAAGAGGTAATAGGCGAGCGTTTTCCCTGCTCTATTATTTCCAGATCTTTATCAACCTCTTTTTCAATTTCCTCCACTCCGACCGACCACATTTTAGTCGTCGGATTATAAGAGAACATACGGTTATGCGATCCATAGACAACAAAAGAATTGTCTGATTGTTTCGCAATCACCCACCCCGCCTGAATCATTTTTTCTGAAAGTTTCATCCTACACTCTTCTATTTTAATAAAAAAACAACAAACTTTTACGGTTTGTTATTTCATCCGAGTCCTTCATTTGTGCTTTTTTTTATAACGGAAAGTAAATTTGTTACTCTCTTTTTCTCATTTCTGGACTCCCGATAAAAATTCTAGTATTTTTTATCACATCGTTTTCATTCCCCAACAAGGCGCACTTTTTCTAAAATTCATCCAGTGACGAAATAATTCTTGATGCGTCGGCTAAATTTTGTTTTGGATTTTGGGGAAGCTGCAAGACAACACAGCGCATTCCTGCATTGACTGCGGCCTGTAGGCCGACTTCTTTATCCTCAACCACAATACAGTCTTCTGGTTTTTTCCCCAGCAGAGCCGCCCCCTTCAGGAAGCCCTCCGGATCCGGTTTTCCGCGCTGCACATCCTCGCACCCCACAAATGCCGTGATATATTTTTCAGCCTCCAGCAGGCGAATTGCCCGCGCGATCTGCGGGCGCGTCGATCCGGAAACGATGGTCATCGGATACCCCGCCTCTCCAAGACGCTTCAGCAATGGACGCGCCCCCGGCATTGTAATATCGCGCGTCTGGCAAACACGAGAATAATACGGCTCTGTTATTTTCTGCATATCGAATCTTGTTTTATACGCCCCCGGCCATCGTTTGTTAATTTCAGCAAAAACTTCCAACCAGGAACAGCCGAAACCAAATTCCAAAAAATCCTCTGAATTTATCGTAATACCACGCAAACCTAAAGCATAGACAAACGACTCCAGCCAAATCGGCTCCGAGTTTATTAATGTACCATCCAAATCCAATATATATGAAACTTTTTCCATCATCTTGATTCAACCATTTTTTTTGCAGTTATATAGACTACAGTAGTTTCCCACCGCACCGATTTTCTGGTACAAAGCTGTGCAAGTTGCTGACGAAAATACTGAATATCCTCTTTTGCAAGCCCCTGATTCAACAATCTTCCAGCATAACTATCCGGTCGATCTTCAAACCAGCGCAGCAATTGCGACGCCTGCAGAATCTGCTCACGATGAAAAACTTTTATTTCAGCATGGATGCCCCGAAAACCCGCTTCTTCCGATTCCGTTTGCAGTGTTTTTTCATCCCAATTCACCAACAAATCATCCTTCGCATGATAAATTTTTTCTTCTGCGGCACGCACGCGCAGATACCAAGCCCCGCCCTCCTCATTTGCCGGTGGCGAAAACAACGCGGATAATCGCTGGCCATATCTCGGAATAGTTTCCGCCAGTGCTAATTGCCCCCCCGGCAACAAATGCTGATACAGCAGTTCCAAAAAAGCTTTACGATCCAATACACGGCTGCAAACATTTCTTCCGACCATAAAATCAAAATCCATCGGCTTCCCGTCAGACTGTAGTTTTTCTCCTAAAACATCCAAATTGCCGAACAATAATTTTGGTCGGGACAACGCTGGGATATTTTGGATCTGCTCTGCGATAAGATCCCCCGAAGCCTTCTTAGTCACGCACGTCCATACCCCGCCCTCCGGCACCCGACGTAGCGCTTCCCAGGTAAATACGCCAAGATCTCCCGATAAATCAAGAACCAAATGATGCCGTTGCAAAGAAGCAGACTCAAACAAACAATCACGGATCGCCGCAAGGGTTACACTCAGTGAATCCACCGCACGCGCAAGCCACTGCTCCGTATTTCCGTCCGTTGGGCTAAACGTCAGCACTTCCGGCGGCGGCATATGCCCCTCGTTTTCCCGCAAAGCCGCTAGTTGCAATTCACGACGGCGGCGCACTTCTTCTGCCAAATGTTTTTCAAAGCCCATTTCAACCGGCTCATAAAAAACTTTGCCTTTCATCGAATCCGGCAAGTACTGTTGCGCCACCCAGTGATCACGATAAGCATGCGGATATTGATATCCCGCGCCATGACCAAATCCCTCTTTATCGCGACTCGCATCGCGGAGATGGTTCGGCACTTCGCCCTCTTTTTCAGAGCCCACCATTTTTAGCGCATCAAAAAAGCCCATCACAGAATTTGATTTTGGTGCCGTTGCGCAATACAAAGCCGCATGCGCCAGAGGATAGTGCCCTTCCGGCATACCGATTCGATCATAAGCATCCGCAGCACTCATCACAAATTGCAATGCCTGAGGATCGGCCTGACCGATATCCTCGCTCGCAAAAATAATCATCCGCCGAAAAATAAAACGCGGATCTTCGCCGGCATAGACCATCTTTGCCAGCCAATAGAAAGTCGCATCGGGATCTGAGCCGCGCATCGATTTAATAAATGCGCTGATCGTATCATAATGGCAATCGCCCTCTTTATCATAAAGGACGGCACGATGCTGAATTGATTCTTCGGCGACATCCAGCGTTATATGAATTCGCTGATCCTTTAGGTTCGGCGATGTTGTTTCCACGGCCAGTTCCAGCGCATTTAAAGCAGCACGCGCATCGCCATTTGCTACATCGGATAAATGATTCAGCGCATCGTTGTCAATATCAACCAGCAAATTTCCGAACCCGCGCTCTTTATCACCAATTGCCTGCTGAATAATTTCGGAGATATCTTCGACGGTTAATTTTTTCAGTTGAAAGATTCGGCTTCGGCTCACCAGCGCCCGATTAACGGTAAAATAAGGATTTTCGGTTGTTGCACCAATAAGGATAACCGTCCCATTTTCGACCCATGGCAAAAGCCCATCCTGCTGCGATTTATTCCAACGGTGGACTTCGTCAATAAACAGAATCGTGCGTTTTTGAAATTCTCCTAATTGTTGACGCGCTTCTTTTACGATACTGCGCAAATCAGCAATGCCGGCCATCACCGCATTGAGCGTTACGAACCTGCCCTTTGTTGTATTTGCGATCACGCTAGCGAGGGTTGTTTTACCCGTTCCGGGCGGTCCGTAAAAGATCAATGATGAAATTTGATCGGCCTGAATTGCGCGTCGTAGCAGCCTTCCGGGTGCCAGGATATGCTTTTGCCCAATATACTCATCTAGAGTTCGCGGGCGCATGCGAGCAGCCAGGGGTTGTTCTTCTTTTAGTTTTTTTTCACGGACATGATCAAATAATGACGGCATTGCAATAGGCTCATTTACGAACGGGGATATTTTTATTCACCGTCATATCAATATAGCTAACGGTTTTATGGTTTTCCATGCGTTCCCGCACGATTTCACGTAATCCGTTCAAAGCTGCATTCATACCTGGAATCGGCAAAAGAATTGTCGCGTTTTGCTTAAATATTTCGCGCGCATTCAGCACCACGCGCAATTCTCGATAAGAGTTATCGATTTGAATAAAATTAATATCGTACAGCATCCCCTCTTTTCGTAAAGAGAGCTGTTTTAAAAAATTTACTGCGGCGAGAAGATTTGCATCATTCGTGGATTCCCCGGGGGTCAGCTTTTCAGGGGAGCGAATCCCTATAAAAGTTGGCAGCGGGTTTTGATTTGCCCTCTTTTTTATCGGGAGAATGACACCATCCTCATCGATACAATAGGAAGGATTGCACCGCAAAACAGCAATCGGGAGGCGTTCTGCAATGATAAGTTTCATCGTATCGGGAAAAAGCAACTGGATACTCACATTTTTAATCAGCGGCTCTTTGTAAAAACGATCCCGAATGATACTAATGGGGAGCTGCGGCAACGTCTTCAGTCCAGATTCCACCCCCATTTCACTCAGCATCTGAATAATCAGCGGATAAGGATAATGCGCCGTATTTGAGGTCTGTATTTTGCGAAGAGTCAAACTCGGATTATCCGTATACATTTTATGAACGCCATAGCGAATAAAAAAAATACCGCACAGCACAACGAATAGAATACCGCCCCAAACAGCGATTCGCACTTTAAGAATATTATTAGGCTGATTCCCTAACTGTCCAAAATATGTTATATCTTTCTTTTTTGCCATAATCTACATTATATAAATTCTATATCGAAAAGTTTGTATTATTCATTCTCGTTCTGACGTTCTTTCAATAATATAATGCCGAAACACTTCTTTATCATTTACAAACGCCAGAACAAGACGCTTCACGTTCCGCCTGCAAAGCACTGCATGATACGCAATCATCCTTTTTGGTGCCGCACGAATACGTTATTTATAGCCGCTGTCTTCAATCCAAATCAGTGATCCAGTTGAACTGCTTCATAATCATACTGCCCCGCGCCCGTAATTTTTACCGATGCAAATACTTCCTCGGAATGATCGCCAGGAAGCATTGCCACATGAACAATATTATCAACCTCGGCCGCATCCGATAACATCCGCGCGGTATAATGCGAATCGTCTTCCGGTTCCTCCAAAAGGACTCGGCATTCTTGTCCGACCAAAGCCGCATTTTTTTCCAACGCCACATCTTGCTGCACTTCCAAAATAGCACCCCGGCGCTGTTGGGCAACTTCTTCTGGCACAGGTGGTAATTTCAGATTCATCGCCGGCGTCCCCTCTTCCAGAGAAAAAGCAAAAGCCCCAAGATGATCAAATTTATACTCTTTTACAAACTGAAGAAGTTGCTGAAAGTCTGTTTCGGTTTCGCCCGGAAATCCCAACAACATCGTTGTCCGAACCGTTAATTCCGGATAATTTTTCTTGATATTTTCCATCAGCGCCAGCGTTTTCTCCCGACCAATACGCCGCTGCATATTATTTAATATCGAATCACTGATATGCTGCAGCGGGATATCCAAATACGGAGCCACGTGCTTCGAATGAGCCAGCAAATCCAAAACTTCATCCGTCATATAAAAAGGATGCGTATATAAAACCCGAATCCAAAAATCGCCCTCCAGTTTGTCACAGGCCCGCAGCAGCTTCGCTAAGTTCGTACCATCATTTAAATCATGCCCATAATGCGTGGTATCCTGCGCGATAAGATTGATCTCACCAACCCCCTGTTCCAACAAATTCTGAAACTCCGTTAAGATAGACGGGATCGTACGACTACGAAAATGCCCGCGAATCGCTGGAATTGCACAAAAGGCACATCGATGATCACAGCCCTCCGCAATTTTTATATAGGCATAATTTTGCGGCGTCACCGTAATTCGCGGTGTTTCCTCATTATAAAGATAAGTGGATAACCTCCCAGATGGAATATTCCGATTTTTAATTTTATTTTCCACAAGGTCATAAATGAATTCATGCACTTTTGGCACGTCATCCAAGCCCAAAAATAAATCTACATTTGGATATTGAACCGCGCATTCTTTGGGATTTCGCTGAGGAAGACAGCCACTAACCGCAACCGCACGCCAAACGCCTTCCTTCGCGCCCTTTTCTTTCCAGTCTAAGGCCTTCCTTATTTCATCTTCGGCCTCTTGCCGCGCATCCCGAATAAAACTGCAGGTATTAATTAAGATAATATCCGCATCGTCGCGAATCGTGGTAAGATAAATACCATTTACCGCAAGATCACCACACATGACTTCGGCGTCAACTAGATTTTTAGCACACCCGAGTGTGACTACATAAACTACAATTGGATTTGAATTCATAATTTTCTTTATTTTTATTTGCTTCATATTTATAAATCAACACAATGGGATACTGCCCCCCAAAAAACGCATTCTCAGCATTTCAACAGCCCACACAATTATTTATTTTGTAACTCGTCTTTATTTTGTAACTCGTCTTTATAAAGTTTCAATTCTTCCGGATATCTTTTCGCGAGATCATCCCGAACAATTTTGCTCTGCTGAGCATTGTACAGCCCTTGTTTTAATAATTTTATCCATGCACACACATAGGCTTTTCGTATTTTTGCATAATCCCGCAAAACAGCATCATATCCCCCGACATTTTCCAAGACTTTCTTCGCATATTTTTCCGCCCCGCCGCGACACCATATAAAACACCCAACAGATTCCAATTTTTCAGAATCGCGGCCCTCTTTTTCCAGCGCGGCATAAAGGAGTTTCCGTAAATTATAATTACCGATCATGCTTAAACTGAACGTCTTGTTAATCCGTTCCGAATCCTTACTAGATTCTTTACTCCGCGTCTGCTTCTTTTCGTTCTTATTTTCTCTACTGACACTGATTTTTGTAAAACGAATACTATCCACGCGCCAGTCCTCACGGCCAAAAATCAATTCTGTGTCCGCGAGTTTCTCTTTGCTATCACCTATTAAACCAAAGACTTCCTCCGATTTTTTTATACATGCTATCCACGCATTAGCCCAATCCGTAACCGCAGAATCATGGATAACAAGAAGGACCCTGAATCCGCGAATTGCGGAAACATAATCAAAATCCTGGGAATAATAGATCATATCGGTCAAAGCATCGAATTGTTTTTTCAGCAACGCAGCCGCCTGTTCTTCCTTTTCTTTTACCACGCGCTCCTGCTCCGCCTTTTTTTCTTCCGCGATTTGCTTCCGTTCAGCACGCGCTTCCGCATCTTTCTGTTCCTGGTTTTTTAGAGCTTCGTACTCAGCGTTTTTTTCAGCCCATTTT
>JBAYAV010000120.1:0-8178 GCA_041669565.1 Lentisphaeria bacterium | reverse complement strand
TGTGGGGGATGAGCGGGATGAATTATCCGATTATGCAGCATGGCGGATGGATTCTCTGCATACGATTAAGATGCCGGTTATGCTGAATGGTTTTTTGAATTTTATTCCGCGTGCAAGTTTTCGTGTGACTTCTTACAGCCGTAGCAGTAAGAAGCATTTAACCGAGCAAGATCACATTAATAATATTGTTGCGGATTGTTCGGATTACACCAGCAGTCTTTCTCCTGTGACGAATTATGATGATTTAGGTGGCAGCAAGGTTCGTTTTGCAAGTGAGCTTGGATTCGAACTGAATAGCAAATTTATCAGTTCGTGGTCCGAATATGACTCCGATTTTTGGGATTTGCATCGGATGCGTCATGTTATTCAGCCGTATTTGAATTATACATTTGCACCGGAACCTAGTGAAGATCGCGAACAGCTTTATTATTTTGATGAAGTTGACCGTCTGACTCGTCAGAATTTCTTACGACTCGGTGTGGATCAGCGTTTTCAGACAACGCGTAAAGATAAAGTTGTTAATTGGTTGATATGGCAGAGTTATTTGGATTCGCATTTTGCTGATTATGAAGATTATGAACATACCTTTGGCATCTGGGGAAATAAGTTCGAACTTGAAATAAGCGAATTAATTCATGCTTCTTGTATTTTGGCTTATGAAGTGCCGACCGGAGCGATGCAGCGTGCAAGCACGAGGGTGACATTTGGTAAAACGGGGGGATTGAATCTGACGATTGGACATCAATTCTACAATGAAATCTTGCCACGGGCAGCCTATTCGATGGGAAGTTTTTTGGAAGACTTTACGGGACAGAGCGGGTATCTTAAATCTAATTATGGAACGGCGGAATCTCTGACAACAAGTGTGCATGTGCCGATTAATGAAAAAACATGGTTTGATGCCGGCCTGAGTTTTGATATGGAAGAACATAACGTGAGCAGCCATTATTATAAACTAACAAGGGTGATGCATTGTTGGACAGGAATTTTTGGTGTTGCTTGGAGTAATAATGTTTTTAAGGGAATCGTGATGTTCCAGTTGACTGCATTCCCGAATATTGGTATGGATTTTGATTATCGGTAATGGCGTATCAAGATCATGAGTGGGGGGCTTTGCACCGAGGGTGTCTTGGTGCAAGTCCTCTCGCCTATTTTCCCTTTTGAATAATGGGAAAAGCGGATAAGGAATCATCGTTCTTGTATTCCAGTTTCTAAAATGAAGGACGATTGTCAGAACTGGCTTGCTTATCGTTAGGTATTAAACTTCGGTCTTGGTTTTGATTGTATTCAGAATGTGCTATGGCGTTTGGGCATGATGAGTTGTAGGGACCGAATTCGACGATGATTGTGTTGAATATTGGCACAATCCGCTTTCAGAAACATCGCGATATGCGGCAGAGGATGCGGCTGGCGTTCAAAAAGGAATCGAAACACTCGGGGTGATCTTTCCACGTTCCAAAGCCCATTCGGTTCTTCGTTTGCGGATCGAAAAGACAAATAAACGCACCAAAAAGTTTATGACGGGATACAAAAAGGACGATCGGATTTGTGCAGAAGCAATAGTGCCGTGGTTCGTAAAACAGTTGAATGCAGGACTTATTATTATTTCTCTTCGGCTGTTGGAATTTTGAAAATTACGGGCAAGAACAACGTAATTTCAAGAATACAAAAAGTATCTGCAGTAACAAAAGATGAATTTTATCGGGTAACGCCTTTCAGCAGAGTGGTGTGTCGACAGCTCGAAGAATATTTTTCCGGAAAGCGTCGCTATTTTGATGTGCCGCTAGAATTGCGTGGGACAGATTTCCAAAGAGGAGTCTGGAATGAGATGCGCAAAATTCCATATGGCGAAACAAGAAGTTACAAAGATATTGCCATTGCCCTTGGCAAGCCGAGAGCATGTCGTGCTGTTGGCAGAGCGAGTCATTGTAATCCGATTTTGATTATGATTCCGTGCCATCGAGTAATCGGCGTTTCTGGAAAGATGGTCGGATATGCTGGCGGAGTTGATGCCAAAAAGAAATTGCTCCTGCTGGAAAAAAAACATCGCTGAAATCTTTGTAGTGCTGAAATCTTTGTCGTTTATGTCTTCTTGTGGGGATGTGGCAAAGGTGTTTGGACAAGGAGCCGATTATAACGTCTGGTTGTGTATTCTTTCGTGAAGGGCAGAATACTGGAAAGAAAACTTTTGTTTGACCATGGATCTAGTTGTTTTTTTGGGATCGTTTTTTGTGAGTGGTCAAGCGATCTCTTAATAGATCAATGCTCGCTGAAATTTATCGCATGATTATTTTTTCAGCGGTGGCAGAATCAAGGCGTAATGATGATACTATGCCGTGGATCAGAACTGTTTTTTATCTATCTGTCTTTTGGAAAAAACGTTCTGTTGTGAAAATATTTTTTGGAGGAAAATGGCTGCTGTGCGACGAATAAGCGATTGATAATAATGAAAAGATCATTATTCTAAGTTATAAGTTGAAATGTCTTTATGAAATAGTGTGGTATGGTTGGCAAAGAGAGTTTTTGCATATAGATTATACTTAACAGTTTTTGGTAAAAACATAATTGATTTTGTGTTCTTGTTTTTTTGGGGTCGAATAAACAGGCTGAAAAAGAAGGCGGGTGACAGCAGAGAGTATTTTGGTTTGAATTTCGTGATTTTAAATTTTAAGTGATAGAGGTGCGGTGGTTTGTGAAACTGAAGTTCTCTATTATAAAACTGATATAATTATTCCGGTAATTTGAACTAGAATGGGGGAGCGTTGTTACGATTGCCCGCTCCTTTTATTTCATTTTTGTTGTTATAAAAATTTTAGGCTGTTTCATTGCTAAAAAACGGCTTTTGTTTTTATTTATGAGAAATTTATTGTCCTATAACTTGTTCGTATCTTTGCTTTGTAGTCCGATAATGCTGAAGGATACAAAAAATGGGATGGTTTCTTTTTTATAAATAAAAGAATCTGCAAAAGACATCGTCCTGACGGGCAAAATTAAAAGCAATTGTATACAAATGGAATGATGATGAAATTTAAGCATTTTTTAATTATGAGTTTTGTTTTTATCGTAGGGTTGTCTTTGTGCGCGGCTAGCCAAAGTCAGCGAAAGATTGTGCGAGTGGGGTTTTATCAATTTGAGGGCTACCACATTTTAAATGATAATGGCAGCTTCTCTGGATATGGGTATGAATTTTTGCAGCGGATGCTTCCGTATACGGATTGGAAATATAAATATATCGGCTATGATAAAACTTGGCCGGAAATGTTGGATATGCTTGCTGCGGGCAAAATAGACTTGCTTGGCGGTGCTGGAAAAGAGATGGGAAGAAGTGCAGAATTTGAGTATTCCAGTCAGCCGATTGGAAGTTCTTATACGATTATGACCGTGAATCCGGCAAATAAATCCTATGCACCCAAGGATTACGAGCACTGGAATGGCATTTGCATTGGGATGCTGGCCGATTCCCGCAGGGATAATTTCTTTGATGAGTTTGCAAAGAAGCATGGCTTTTCCTATAAAAGGTTTTTTTTTGAGAGTTATGATGATGTTCATAGGGCATTGCAGGAGGGCGCCATTGATGCTGCTGTCACCGAAGACTTATATCGGGTTAAAAATGAATTAGTTTATGAAAAATTTAATCAGAAGCCCTTTTATTTTATTGTGCAGAAAGGGAATGATGAACTATTGAATCAGGTCAACAACGCTTTGACTATTTTATCTGTGACGCACCCCGATTTGTCCAATGAACTCCAGAAAAGGTATTTTTTCCATAATGGTGATTTTAAGACGAAATCCATCGTTATGTCGAGTCTTGAGCGGGAATTTATTAAAAAGTCAAATGAAGAGAAGCGCTTTTTTCGGGTATTAGTGAATCCGGATCGGGCGCCTTTTTCGTATTTTGATTATATTCATTTCAAAGGCATTATGCAGAAAGTACTGCAGCTGATCTCAGAGAAAAGTGGGTTACAGTTTCGGCCGATTATTACGCGTGATTATTCGGAGTATCAGACAAAGATAAAGACGGGTAACTATGATCTTATTTTAGATGCGCCCTATGATTTTTTTAAGGCAGAACGCAACGGGTATGTTTTAACCGATCCATATCTAATTGGGATGATCTCTGAATTAAGATCCAGAAAAACGATAAGTGCGCCGAAAACAATCGCCATCCAGCGCAACTCGGATATTATGGATTTTATTGTTCGCATGAACCGGCAGGGCCGAGAGCGGTTTGTGAAGTATGATACGGTAGCAGAGGTTGTGAATGCGGTTGAAAGCGGGCGCCAGGATGCCGGCTATTTATTTATGCGCACTGCAGAATATTATTTGAGGAGAGATCTTTCAAATATGCTGCAGGTTGAGCCTATGTTGGGCTGTGTGGTGGATTTTTCTGTTGGTGTTAACAATACGGCAGAACTGCGCTTGCTGTCTATTGTTTCTAAGGTAATGCGTTCCATTTCGCATGAGGATATTCAGCGAATTTTAGTGCCCGAAAGGAGTGAAAGAGATTATTTCTTTTCCATTCAAGCATGGATTGGTAGGCATTACATTTTATCTTTTGTGGTTTTGTTTGTTTGTGTCTTGGTTTTAGGTATTGTATTAGTAGTGCTGTTCCGGTGTTTGCGCAATGTGAGGAAGCAGAGGTATTATGCTGAGGCGGCCACGTTTGAAGCTCAGGAAGATGCAAAGCGTTTAGAATTGATACTGCGTTCGATTGAGGAGGCGGTTTTAACAACGGATGTAAAGGGAAATATTGTTTTAATGAATGCTCTCGCGGAGCGGATGCTGAATTGTAAGGGAGTTGATATTGTAGGAGAACCTCACGAAAAATATTTTGAAATTTTTAATCCGGTGGATTTCACGCCGATTCTTTCTTTTTTAACGCAGTGTTTTCAGAATGGCGAAATGGTGAAGTCTGAAAATTGTATGATGCGTACGTGCGATGGGAAAATGTGTCATATTTCCAGCAATGCTGCGCCGGTTTTTGATTTAACAGGCAAAATTACTGGTGGTGTTTTAATTTTTCGTGATATTACCAAGGAATATGAGAATCACGCAAAGTTGCATTTGGCACAAGAACTGTTGGAATATGGTGGAATTTTAACGAGTAGCGCTACTTTTCGGTTAAATCCGAAGACGCTGGAAATTAGTGGCACAAAGAATCTAAAGGATTTTCTGCCGATATCAGAGGATAAAATATTATTGATAAAAGAATTGATTTGTAAGGAAGACTGGGATAGCATAAAGAAAAAAATGAAAATGTTATTTGCGGGGACGATATCGGATGAAATATTCACCTTCCGTTCGAAATGGCTTCGAAACACCCTGCGCTACTATCGTGTTTATCTAGAGATAGAACGCCAAGTCCAGCAAGATGATATGCTTGTTGGGGTTGTTCAAGATGTCACAAATGTGACAGAAAATATTGCGCTCTTGAAAGAACAGCAGGAATTTCAGACTTTTGTGATGAATTTTTCTCAGGCGATGTTCTTT
Organism: Lentisphaeria bacterium; assembly: GCA_041669565.1. Classification (GTDB taxonomy): domain Bacteria; phylum Verrucomicrobiota; class Lentisphaeria; order Oligosphaerales; family Oligosphaeraceae; genus JBAYAV01. The sequence continues at coordinate 2,688 of JBAYAV010000120.1, read as the reverse complement.
GTTAAGGACGCAAATCAGGATTTTCGTTATGTCGATTGTAATCAGGCCTTTGCGGATTGTTTTGGAAAGTCGAAGGAGACGGTTATCGGGAAAACGGATGCAGAACTTTTCCAGGGATGGGAATGTACGGGGCAATTTTTAGAGGAAGATAAAAAAATTGTTTCTGAGAAGAAACCCCATCATTTTGAATCGCAAATTTTAATGGTAGCGGGCAAACAGCGCCAGTTCAGTACGCTGAAAGTTCCTTTCTTTGGAACGGGAACGAATAAGCTGTGTTATGTTGTGGGAATGCTGACGGATCAGACGGATCTTAATATGCTGACGATGAGCGAAAAGATAACGAATAAAATACTGTCTGTGGCAGTTACTGAAAAAGACTCTAATTTGTTTTTGGAGCATGCTGTTAAAACATTACAGGAATGTGTAAAATACGACCGCATGTTCTTGGCTAGTTGCAATGAAAAAGGGCAACTTCGTATTTATAAAGAGTGGGACTTGAAGGATATTGCCCCGTTTAATGAGGAAGATTGTGCTATCCTTTATCAGTACTTAGATAAGCGCCTTCATTTATTTGACAATAAAATGATTGTCAATATTCCTAATGTGAGACAAAATGAGCTGACACGGGAAATGATGCCCCTTTTTGGTGACAAAATAAAGTCTCTAATGATTGTCCCTATTAGGATTAAAGATAATTTTTGCGGTATCATGGCCGTGGCATATGCGCAAAAAGAGCATAATTTTACAAAAGTGGAAGAAAATATATTGTATTCATGTGCCAATGTTTTCGCACTTGTAAAAGAACGCGAACAGCAAAAGCAGGTTATCGATCAGGTTCGGTGGGAAGAGCAGTATTTCTTAGATAATATATCGACTCCATTGTGGCATTATAATGCAAAAGGCGAAATTATTCAGGTAAGTCGCGGTGTGTATGATTCTTTCGGAATTAATAAACAGGATGGAGAAAACTACTCCAATTGTAAGCTGAAAGAGCCGGAACAATCGCTAATAAAGGATGTACTCAACAGCAGGGAAACTCATCAGAAGTTGTTTTCGGTTTTGGGCAAAGAATACTTATTTAAAGCATTTCCCGTTATTGATTTGAATGGTGAATTGCATAAAGTAGTTGTTTCTGCAATTGATGTTACGGAATTCAACTCCTTGCTAAAGAGTCAAAAGGCGATGACATTTTGTTTAGAGACTCTGTTAAAAAGAACCGATACTTATTTGGCAATCAAGCAGGTCCTTGGTATTCTCAGCAAGCATATTACTGCGACAAGTTGTTTTGTGCGACATATTGATCTTGCTCATAAGAAAAATGTCACGGTTGCGGACTTTGACGAAAAAGGCCGTGGTGAAATTTGCAATGGCGCCGCTTGCTCAATATATAAAGAAAAAAATCTATCTTGGGAAAATCGATTGACAGAGAGTGAGTTTTGTGCATTTCCGGATTTGCCGGATGGGTTGCATGATTTGGGCGAGGATCTTCAACATTTTGTTCGTGAAAACAATGTACGGTCCCTTTATTTTAATCCTATTACGCTTTATGGAAAGTTTTGGGGTTTTGTTTGTCTTCTTTATGAAGGAAAGAAGCATGAATTAACGCAGAATGAGTACAATTTTGTTGTGACATTTACCCATTTTGTTGAGATTATACTGGAGCGGCATGAAACGCAAGAGAAGTTGCTGGAGGCATTGGAGAAGGCAAAGAATGCGGATAAAGCAAAGAGCTATTTTCTGGCAAATGTAAGCCATGAAATCCGGACGCCGCTAAATGCTGTTATCGGGCTGTCAGAATTACTTCAGGATCCTGAAGTCCCAAAGGAAACTCGAAAGGATTACTTGCATTCGATTATCTCCTCTAGCAATGCACTGTTGACCCTGATTAATGATATTCTGGACTTATCAAAGCTAGAAGCCAATCAGATGGAATTTAAGCCGATTGCGACGAATGTGGAAAAACTGATTGAAGAAATCTACAGCGTCTTCCAACAGCGTGCTACTGAAAAAAAGATAAAAAGCGTTTTCAAAATCGAAAAATTACCGATAATTTATATTGATCAATTGCGGCTAAGGCAGGTCCTTTTTAATCTTATTGGCAATGCCGTTAAATTTTCGAATGAGGGCATTGTAACGGTTAAAGCGGATTTTGCGAAAACAGATTCTGAGGTGGGAAATTTGACGGTTCATATTATCGATAATGGAAATGGTATTTCCGAAGAAGAACAAAAGTTTCTGTTTCGTCCATTGAGCCAAACGCAAATGAACCAAACGGCTGACGGAGTAAATAATAGTAAGGTTGGTATTGGATTGGCGGTCAGTAAACAGATGGTGCAACGAATGAATGGCGATTTAACAGTGGAAAGCAGTGTGGAAAATGGCTCCGATTTTAAGATCGTATTGAAAAAACAAAAATATAGCAGCAAGTAAAATAATAATATTTGTTGCTGCGGCTCTGTTTTTTTTGAATTGGTGTATTTGAAGATCTACTGAATTTGAGATCAAGAAGTTCCTGATATTCCTCTATTTATTTCGTCGCGCGGCTGCTGATTTTTATATACGGACATCGCCAAGACAATGGCGACGTCGATCTGTTTATTTAGAACAATCCGGGTATTTTTTGCATATTATCGAATGCGGATATTGGGATATCATGCATTTTTGTTGATATTTCAAACATCGCATTAT
>JBAYAV010000119.1:0-8205 GCA_041669565.1 Lentisphaeria bacterium | reverse complement strand
AGTATTGCCTGACATCTTCTCGGCCCATCTGTACCTCCATGATTTTGCTCACAGAGATAATTTACTGCACTCTCGTCAAATTCATAGATGGCCCTCACTGGGTCTACACTCTCTTATCGAAGAACTAGCCGGACAAGTGCTATTACTTTAGTTGGGCGTTTGGATCGAAAGCCTGCTTAACAACCTAGTTCTGCAATTGTTGGAATTGCCTGAGCAGCCCCAGAGCGTCCAACGCATATTGCTGCCGCGTGATTTGCTCTAACTAAAGCTTCTTCTTCGTTTAAACCATCAATAATGCCAGCGATAAAATAACCGGCAAAAGTATCTCCGGCAGCAACCGTATCAAGAACTTTAACTTTTTGGACGGGGTGCTCAATCAACTGGTCATGTGTGATTAAACACGCACCTTTACTGCCCAAAGTTAAAATAATTTTGGTGCTTGGATATTGCTTCGTTAAGCTTTTTATAATTTCATCTTTTTCTTTGACACCGCTAAGAATACAAGCTTCTGTTTCATTAAGAATCAACCATTCCAGCAAATGTAAAGGATAATCTTTGACGGATAATTCACATGGAGCAGGGTTGAAGCATATTCTCAAGCCTGCCTTATGCCCGAAATTAATCCATTGAATAATGTCATTAACTTCATTTTGCAAAACCATGATATCGCCACAGTTCATTTTCTGAATAGCTTTTTTGACATTATCTTTATCCAGTTGATGATTGCAGCCCTGAAACAAAATAATTGAATTTTCGGCTTTAGCATCGAGTTGAATGACCGCATGTCCAGTAGGAACTCCACAAGTATCTACATCAATAAAATCTGTATTCACTCCGCAAGTCTTAGAAAATCTCTCGCATGTATACCGTCCTGACCAACTTTCCCGACATGAAAAACTTCTCCCCCTGCACGGGCAATAGCCACCGATTGATTTGCGCCTTTGCCCCCAATAAAAGAATCCATTTTACTGCTGGCAATAGTTTCTCCCGGTTCAACAATGTGTTCAACACTATAAACGTTGTCAATGTTTATTGATCCGATATTTATTACTTTGGCCTTAGATTTCATAATATTTAACTAGTAATTTTATTTTAAGCCTATTCAACCTTTTAAGAGTTATATGACTGGATTATCATAAACATTTTGATAATTGTTTCCGTTAAAACGTTGCCGGATGTTTAAATCGCACTTTAGTTCAAATGAATTGTTTGCGACATATGCGGAAATATGCTTATTTAAATTGCTTAAATTAATGGTTTGCTCCTGCGGCTCTACCAAGCTTGGCAGAAAATCTTTTTTCAAGGAAAAATAATATTTCTCTTTAATCTCAAATAAGTTCGTTTTGGGATTAATGCCTAATTTAATCCCAACAGATTCTAAGTTCAAATCATGTTGTTTTAGAATTGTCTTCTGAATTTTACCCGCTCTGCCAAATTCAATTGGTATATCTGAAAAAAGAAAATTTCCAAGACCATAAGCAATCCATTTACCATTATATAATTCCATTCCCTGAATAGCATGTGCATGATTACCCCAAATAAAATCAACACCGCAATCAATAATTCTGTGTGCGACCGCTATTTGATCTTTAGTCGGATAGTGAGTGTTTTCAATACCCCAATGTATCGAAGCAATTACCATATCCGCCCCAGCTGCTTTAGCTTTCACATAATCTTCTTCAACATACTCTGGGGCAAGAGCCACAACACCCGGGCGAGATTGCCCTGCATAGTTCTCTCCATTGGTTGTCAGACAGCTGTAACTCAATATTGCGACTGTTTTATCTGCTAATTTAAACAAAAAAGGAGTGCGAGCCTGATTAATATCAGCTTCATAGCCAAAATTACTTATACCCGCTTGATCCAACAATTTTTTTGTATGAATTACTGATTCAATTCCAAAATCTTCAATATGATTATTGCTGAGACATAAACCATCAAAAAACTGAAGTTCCTTGATAAAACTTTCCGATGCCCCAAGACTTATTTTACTCAGATTAGCTTTAGCGTCTTTTTCTGGGAAAACACATTCAAAATTACCAAAAACAAGTGAATCATCAGCAATTTTCTTTACGCCATCAAATATAGAATGAATTGAATTTTGAGCAGTTATTTTATCGTAATGAGTTAAACAAACATCCCCCAAAAGTATTATATTTTCAGCTGTTTTCATGATTTCCTTTTATCTATTTGTTTTTATAATTTCGTTAACAAAACTATCAACATCCATAATACCCGATTCTTTGGCAAGTAAATACATCATCGGCAATGCCAATTGGCTTGGAATGCAGTAATCAGCCCAAGCTGTTCTCGGCTCACCGCTTCTGCTTACTTGTTCATATGCAACATAAATATCAGGACACATATGAAACAAAATATGTCCTGCAAATGTTCTCTTAAAAGCTTCTGGCAAATTATAATTAATTAATGCTTTAACATAAGACATAATTGTCCAATTATCATAATGATAATTGTCCAGTTCTTCGCGATTAAGCTCTCCGCCTTTGTCTGGAAAAACAGTCATGCCAAATTCTTCACCATAAAGATTTAAGCGATCATGCACAATTTGTTCTATTTCATCTTGAGTCAGAATACCTGATTCAAGCAGTTCAGGGTAATAACGGTAATTTGCATAACCGCTATTTCTTGATTCAAAAAACCTTTCTGGTTTAGTCGTTGCACCATCAAGGCGGTATGGCACAAAACCATATTGTGCTTTAAATTTATCAATTGCGCTTCTAGTCAGCATTTTTAATTTTCTGCCGACATTATTTGCTTCAGCTGCAATTGATTCCAATTCATAATTGCTGGCAACAAGCCCCCATTTTTCCAACCCAACTGCAAAATAAGCATTATTGTGGATAAAAATCCCAATATCTTTTGCCTCATCTGCCTCTGGAATGCCAATTAACAAACCTGATGTCTTATCAATTGTTTCCGTTTTATTTAATAGCTTCAGCATTGCTTTGACTATTTTCTGAGATTTTGCGATATTAGCTGTTAACCATTTTCGACCAATATTAGTTTTATCAAACAAAGTAATCAGCTCGAGCAACATGCCGTATTCAGCTAATGACGGTCCGTAATACTTGATTTTTCCGGTTGTTTTGTCGATAAAATTTTCTAAGAAATATTTTAAAATCTTCCCAGCTCTATCAACTTCACCCCACATTATATAATTTTCAACAACTCTTATTGTTGTTGGAGGAAAACCATCATGTTCCTGTAATCCATAAAACCCGCTACCGTAATGCGGATGTAAACCATGATAGGTGGATTCCGCAAGAACAAATGAAGTTTTTAAGGCATTATTTAACCATTTACAATTGACATCATCGAACGATAAATTACTCAAACGTTGCTGCCAATATTTTCTAATTGAGCCGATTTTTTCAGCAATCTCTACCTGAGAAATTTTACGCATAGACTTAACTTCAAAGGCAGAATCTCCAAGATCAATATATAATTCACCACTAAATGAAAATACGTTCATAAGCTTTGCTTGATGTTTAATTTGCAACACAGGCAAATAGCCATCGAGCCAAGACCAATTGGCATTTACATTCAGGTAATCTGTCCAATTCAATAATTGTGAACGCTTGCGTTCTTCTACTGACCACATAACTTCGTCATACTGCTGCCAGATTATGCCATTACGTTCAACAATAAACACTGCATCGCTATCTGGAGTTGACAGAAAGGCATAATCTTTTAATATACCTGGTCGTTTAGCGTTATCTTTTGCCCATTTAAACATTTTGAAGCTCTCTATGATTTCGTTCTGTTTTATATTTTGTCAATCTTTGGTAAAAATCATCAAATATAGCGTCGCGATTAATATCTATACAAACTATGTCGTTCATGTCGTTTTTACAAGCCCCCCAACGGGTGGGATTGCCCAAAAGTTCAGGACGTTGCATTACTCGCGTCGCACAAAAATTTTGATTTAACAAAAACGCGATTGGGGCAAAATCCCAAATTGACAAAACTTGTTCATCGGAAGCAGACTCTCCGAAAGACCAAGTATGATGTCTAATGAAACGGTGTTTTAAGAATTCTCCAATTTCACCAAAACATGGAAGTTTTTTCAATGCTTCTTCAAGGGACATGGTCAGTTTTTCGCAAACACCTTGACATGGAAAATTAATCATCTTTATTTTCGATTCAAAAACAATTTGAGCAGCGGTAAAATCCTGTTCTAAATTGAATTCAACAGGCGAACGATCATACAATTGCCCCCCTAGCCACAGCACCACGATTCTATCTGTTATTGACGGCTCCAGTAACAAAGCTGTCGCCAGATTAGTCAATGAAGCAATGCAAACTACATATAGAGGGTTGTCCGGATTATGTAGTTTTGCACGTTCGATTAAATCATTAGCCACATCATTTTTAATTGGATTTCTATCGGCTAAAAAGTTTTCTGCTCCATGAAAAGACGGAATTTTTTTATCCGGGAAATATTCTAGAATCTTATTGATTTCGTCAAAACTATTATGCATTCCTTCACATTCTTTAAATACACGATAATGCTTAAAGGGAGCTGCATAAATAGCTTGAATATTAAATATTTCTGGTGACATCAACGCGTAGATCAAGGCAAACTGATCATCTGTTTCATTAGCAGCATCAGTATCTATGACGATGTTGTAATTATTTTTTCTTGTAAAATCTATTTTGTTATTTTGCGGCATAAAAATCACCTTATTTACCATTTGCATTAACTTGTTCTAACAAAGTAGCAATCTTCTGCCGTTCTTCGATGATATCTTTGCTTTTTTTAGTGAATTGGCTAAGTGTTTTAACTATTTTAGGAGAAACTGCAATGGCTTTTTGAGCTTTTGTGAGCCAGTCTGCCGGAGCTTGAATTTTTCCTTTTTTTACAAGATTAATTTGTTTTTTCAAAAGTAACAGTGTTTCATAATCTTCTAAGCCATCTCTGATAACTTTGGTTCTAATTGTAGGAATCATACTGTTTTTACCAGGATAGAATATTTGACCATCACCATTGGCCCAAGGTGTAAACCCCAGAACATCAGGTTTAATTAATGGCCCGTCACTTACAGGCTTCATATATTTCAGATAATTTAACCAAGTTTTTTCCGAAGTGACGTTTGAATGCCATATATTTAAACAATAGTACAAGAAACCGTCAGTTTTATATTTAAATGACATAAACCCCATAAGCAGTCGTAATTCTTGACCAGAGTTCTCAATGAGCCAGGTGATATCTGGAGGGAGAGGCCCATTGGCAACATACCACCATATTTTTTTACCACGTGCCCGTGCTTTTTCAACTTGCTCAATATTTTTTTCATAAACTAGGGTGCCTGGCACCCAAATGTCTATGTACTTATCCAAGCCTGATTTTAATCCAAAAGTTGAATCATAAGCAGTTGTCATTATTCTAAGTTTTGGCCAGCGTTTTTTTATTTCACGAAGCATGTCAATGGCCGCTGAGTGGGCGTTTTGAGTAATTTCATCGAAACAGTAGACATAAGCCATATCAAATAAACCTGCTGCTTTAAGTTTTGGAATATACTCAGCAAGAGTGTCCAGATATTTCTTTTTAAATTTAGCAGGGTAAGTACTGCCAATTCCCAGTGTGGAAAAAGGCCTGATATAAATGATATTAAAGTTTTTAACACCTGCGGTCTGCCAACGTTTTACTTCGTCAATACGCGGAGGATAAGTACGATACATATTGCCGGGAGACAAACGATTCGCAAGAAGTATGTCTTGATTTCTTCTGTCCATATCATAAATTTTTCTAGCTTGTCCAGAGCCTATAGATTGGTAATCTGTATATCCCTTATCCCAAGCTAAAAATTTATTCCATTCATTTTTGTCAAAATTGTAGACTATAGGATAAACCCACTTATAAAGACTGAATGACGTTGCAAAGTTTTGAGTAACGGGTAATTGGAAATTCCATATTTTAACCTTTATTGGAACCTTTAACGCTTTTTTATTTGATGCTGTAATAACGATTTTACCAGTATATGTTCCTGGCGCTTGTGCTGCAGGGGCAAATACATCTAGCCATAGCGGTTGCCAAACATTAGGTTCTAATTTAAATTGGTTTGGAACGGGCAGTAATGGATCTGGAGCCCATGCGGCATAAGTTTCAGGATATGAGCCAGCTTTTGTTTTAACTGAACCGACTATATACAGCTTAAGGTATTTGGAATCTAAAACATGCCCCTTACTATTTTTCAGTTTACTAACATTTAGCTTTATATTATTCAACTCATGTTTAGTCCTTAAAATAATTTGTGCGGACTCATGTTCATTTTTTGCCAGTTCAATATTTACAGAACCTTTGGGCGTTCCAGAAAACGGATAATTCTGACGATACACTTTTTCCATGCCATCCGTAGTGAAATAGCCCCACCCCTGCTGGCCAAAACACGTATTAAACCGCTTTACCACTCTTTGAGCAGCATATTGAAGCAGGGAATAATTATAAGAATCCAGCATTTTGCGAATGTCAGCAATATTGCATAATTGTAAATAAAGCATATTGTCTGGAGATTTAACGCTAATACGCTTAAATGATTCGTTTATTTTTCTTATTTTTGCATTTATCAACTGTCGAGCACGCTTTAAAGTTTTATCTTGCCAAGCTCCTTTTGCCAACGTTGTTTTGTGATTATATTTTACTAATTTTTCATTAAGTTTTGTACAAAGTTTTCCCATCGGACTACTTTCAAGACGTAAATTTTTGAAATATACTGTCAATGGCTTAATGGGATGCTCTTGATAAATATCTATTTCTGCTACCGGCGCTCTTTTTGAATAAACTGTAAGTTCTTTTCGGATAGTTGATGCCTCGGAGGATATATAAGTAGACAAATGAGAACGTTCCCCTCTCCAGCTATATAGCATCATTGAAAAACGTAAATTTTCTGCGTATGTATTAAAGACATCAATACAAACGTGTTGAAAAATATACCAACGCTTTTCTTTAAAACTGAAGCTCCGCATTTTGATTCCAGGCCAGGCGTTTTTAGGTACAGACATTTTGGCGCATGGACCAAAGTCTTTAAGTTTTGTCAGCTCAAGCTTAGCTCCCTCCTTAGAATGCCATTTTTTTATATCTTTTTCTGTATTGAATTTGCAAATATTTTTTTTTGCAATTGCATTTTCTAAGCGGCTAGGACAAAGAATTGTCTGAAACATGTTATTGTTATTTGTTGATTTTGAGTTACCAATGACAGCTGATAACATCAATATGCTAGTGACAGCTGATAACATCAATATGCTAGTTAGTAAAAAAGATAATTTGGTCATGAAAGAAACACCCTTTGAAATAAAATGTCATTAAATTGTTACAACTGTAAAGTTTATTAATATCCTGCTCCCCATGTGTTGGGTTGTTTTAAAGTTTGCACGTCGCTAGCAGCAACATGTCCATCAACAAAAGCCGTATTAGCCTTTGAGCTATGTCGTGCATAAATAGGTGAATACCATGCTGGCGGAGAATTTACCGGATAAATCTTATAATGTGCCGTTTCAATTATAGACCCAGCACCAGTAGAATGAATAAAATTGGGCGTACTATCACCAAACACTATGATTTGAGATGCATGATTAACATACTTAGGAAGCGTAGATCTCGTACCTTTAAGTAAATCAGGACTAAAAAGTTTATTATAGCCAATACTCAAGCCAACATAGTTAAACGTAGACCTGGATTCTGCCGGACAAAAAAAAGTTTTCTCGTTGGACACATAGTCTTCTTTAAGCCTTATAAACCAGAAATCTTTCCAGGGAATATTATAAAACGAGGGGAAATAGGAATCATTATCATCTACATACATAAGAGTACCCGACATAACTTGCTTGAGATTACTTGCGCAACTAATTGCTTTCGCTTTGTCCCGTGCTTTATTCAATGCGGGTAGCAACATGCTGGCGAGGATTGCTATGATAGCTATCACGACGAGGAGTTCGATAAGAGTGAATCTTGAAAAATTCAACATAAAATGCTTTTTCATATTATTTTTTCCTTATTTTTTAAATTTAACTTTTACAATTCCTAACATACTCGCTGTTTCTTTATTTTTCCTGCTTTTCCTTTTTTTAAATATTGTTTTACCTCACACCTGTCCTAACAATTTTCAAAACGGCGTAATTTTCTGATTGCGCCCCCTCATTTTCGTCTATTTCCCACCAATTCTCAAAAGCAGCCCCCCTCTTGTT
>JBAYAV010000118.1:0-8222 GCA_041669565.1 Lentisphaeria bacterium | reverse complement strand
CCCCTAAGCTGAAATGTTCCTGAAATGGAAAGCTATTGTTTCTTATTCTGTGTTTTCTAGTCAACGGCAAAAAGACAAAAAAGAACAATCCTTGGTTTTTACCAAAATTTTTGAGCCGGTTCCGTTCTTTATTCCAGTACTCTTATCCGTTTAATAGTCTAATAGTTCCTGTAATTCCACCGGATACGGCGCAATAAATTCTTCTTTGCCTTCATTTGGCAATTTCAATTTCAAGCGATATGCGTGCAATGCCTGCCGCAATAATCGCAAACGCCGGCCGTCTTCTTCGGTTAATTCGGAATGAATAAATTTCAGGAACAGCTGGTCATCCACACCATAGAGTTTATCCCCGACAACGGGATACCCCAGACTGAATAGCGTCGCTCGAATTTGATGCATTCGCCCCGTGTGCAAACGCGCTTTCAGCAGCGTTATTGAAAGATCCGCACTTTCTTTTACCTTAAAAAATTCCGTTTTACAGAATTCTGCTTTATCGCCCACTGGGATATGCTCGCGTTCATAATAGAAACGCCGCTTTTTACGAATCTCGCTTTGGTGATCCTGCGCCAGCCAGCCTTTGGCCACGAAGTATTTTTCCGAAACGATTCCCTCCACAAGGACCAGATACTCTTTGGTTGAGCTCTCTTCCAACAATAATTTTGTAGCCAAAGACACATCTTCGGACTTTCGCGCGATCAGCACAACTCCGGACGTTTCCCGATCAATTCGATTCACAAAATAAACATCATCCATATGATGCATCTGTTTCAGCCAGGCCCAAAGCGTATGGTTAAAAAAAGAGCCGGCGGGATGACAAGGCAGATTTCCGGGCTTATTCACCACCACAAATCGCGCATCTTCATAAAGAATTTCAATATCCCAGCAAACGGCCTTCTCTTCTAGCCCACGCGGGATAAATTCAAGCTGATCCCCCGCCGTCAAAACATGCGCAGCATCCATGCATTGGCTGTTTAATAAAACATTTCCAGCCGCGATCTGTTTCTGCCACCCCTCTCTCGATAAATATAAAAAACGGCAACTCAGTCCGTCGATTAATTGCTTACCAGCTTCCGTTGCCGTTATTGTTGTGCGTACAACACGCACAAGAGGAGTAAAAGGACACCCGCTCATACCTGAAAAACCGCTACATATTCCTGATTGCCTTTCGGCCCCTGAATCGGAGAAGGAAGAACATCAAGCGACGTCCATTGCAATTCTTCTTTCACAAATGCTAAGATTTTATCCACGCAGCGCTGACGAATCGCTTCATCACGAATCACGCCACTGCCGGCATTCACTTCCTGCCGTTCTGCCTCAAATTGCGGTTTAATCAGCACAAAAACAAAGGCCCCCTTTTTCAAGACATTTACACAGGGCGGCAATACTTTTGTTAATGAAATAAACGAAACATCGCCGGTTAAAATATCAATTTTTTCAGGAATCAATTCGGATGTCAGATTGCGGGCATTGGTCCGCTCCATACTAATGACTCGATCATCCCGCCGCAATTTATCATGCAGTTGCCCATAACCAACATCAACCGCATAGACTTTTTGGACGCCGTGTTCCAACATCACTTCGGTGAACCCTCCTGTGGAAGCGCCGAGATCAAGGCCGATCTTTCCGCTCAAATCGGCATCATACTTCTCCAATGCCGGAATCAGCTTAAACGCGCCGCGGCTCACATATTTTTTTCTGGGATTGATTCTTAAAGAAGTATCTTCGGGCAAAAGCTGTCCAGCCTTTGCGACCACCTGATCCGAACCGATGCGAACCTCGCCGGCCATAATCAAGCGCTGTGCAAGGCTTCTGGACTCGCACAGTCCCTGCTTTACCAATAGCTGATCCGCTCGGACTTTAGGCATTAAAAAACCCCAATTGGTTGGCATTTGTCATAATAGCTTCCAATTCATGATCGGAAAGATGGAGACGCTCCTGCAAACGAATCATTTCAGAGCCCGGATCAAAAAGCGGATAATCACTGCCGAATAAAAAATGATCATGCGGAAATGTTTTGTAAATTCCTTCCAGCAATTCCTGTGGAATTTCAAATAAGCTGCTGGAAGTATCCATGTAGAAATCGAGCCCCTTCATTGCTTCAACAACATACTGCCAATGACGGAATCCGCCAAAATGTGCTGCTATAACTTGGAGTTTTGGAAATTTACGAATAATCGCGGCCAGTTTCCACGGGCAGCTGGGATTTTCTTTCGGCGGCTTATTATCACCGATATGCACCATCAGTGTAAAGCGTCCTTCCATTGCGCCAAATAATGGCAGCAACGCTGGATCATCCAACCAAAACCCCTGAAAATCAGGATGTAATTTTATACCACGGATGCCATGATCATATAAATAGGCGAGTTCCTCTTCCATTTTGTCATATTGCGGATGCATCGTTCCGAACGGGAAAACGCCGGGGTGTTTCTTCAATGAAATGGCCCATCGATTTGCTGGAACCACCTGCTTTGGCGTTGTTGCAGCTGAATGAATGCAAACATAATCAATATCCGCTTTTTTCAAACGCGGCTCCAGATCTCGAAACTCCCCCGTTCCAATGGGTGGAATCTTATAATAATTTTCCAGCTGTTTCACAACTTTCGCAGCAATCTTTTCATGAAATGCGTGCGTATGCACATCTATCCTCGGCAATCTTGACATTCTTACACCCATCGATTCATTTAATATATCATTTTCTATTCAAACAAGAACGTAAAAACGTTAATATAATACCATTTCAACTTGTTTTTCTTTTTTAAAACAATATATTTAAAGACTTTCGTTTCTATCTTTTATAGGGAATAATAATGAAATACGATCTTGCAAAAAAATATTTTACCAATGGTGCAAGCTGTTCACAATCAGTTGTATTGGCTTTTCATAAAGAATGCGGCTTAACCGAAGATGCGGCTGCAAAGCTGTCTTCCTCCTTCGGCGGCGGCATGGGCAGAATGCGCGAAGTCTGTGGTGCTTTGACCGGCGCGTTTATTGTTGCCGGCATTCTATATGGATATTCTGATTTACAAGATAAAACGCTGAAAGACGCACACTACGATCGCATTCAAGGATTTGCAGATCAATTTAAAAAGCAATTTGGCACCGTTATTTGCCGCGAGTTGCTCCATTTAGATAAAAATGAAAACGCAGGTCCTGTTTCCACCAAACGCACGCCTCAATTTTATGCAGAGAGGCCCTGCTCCGAATGCGTCGGTTTCGCCGCTCAAATGATGGAAAACTTCATTAAAGCGCATCCGATTGACGAGCCCTTATTTTAATCTTTATTTGACGCAATTCATACTCTATGAATAAGAATTTTCGAGATTTTAACAATCAGATTCTTTTTCGCGCCTTTCTTTCTTCATCCTTCAGCTTCTACAGCATGGGGGTAGAAAAAAAATCGATATTGTTAAAAAAAGATCTTTTTCAATAGTTTTTATCGAATCCTGTTTTATATTAAATAAAAAGACGGACTAAAGTATTTCTAGTTAAAGAACTATGGTTTCGTTTTGCAGTTTTAAGGAAAGGATCCGTTTTTATGCAGGATAAAATAAAAGATATTGCTACTCGTGTAAAAGAATTGCGGGAATTAAAAGACATTTCCATTACCGAAATGGCTGCCTGTATTCAATGTACAGAAGAATATTATACCTCCTTTGAAGCTGGGAAAAAAGATATTGCGGCAAGTCGCCTCAATGAAATAGCTCAGAAACTTGATGTTGATTTATCTTTATTATTAACCGGGTCGATGCCCAGAATGAATAGTTTTACAGTAACACGCAAAGGCAAAGGTGTTGAGGTAAAACGTCGTAAAGAATATCAGTATCAAAATTTAGCAAGCAATTTTCATGGTAAAAAAGTAGAGCCATTTTTTGTAACGGTGCCGATAAAAGGGGACGACTGCAAAGTTTCCTGCAATAGCCACCCGGGGCAGGAAATGGATTTTATTCTTGAAGGAACCTTGAAAGTTGTCATCTGCGGTAATGAGATTATTCTTCATGAGGGAGACAGCATTTATTACGATTCCAGTAATCCGCACGGCATGGTTGCTCTTGGCGATATACCCGCCAAATTTATCGCTATTATTATGTGAATCGTACCATCCCCGGTTCGATTCACTATTCAGGGGAATCTGAAAAGGGCCCATAAAAAAGAGGGCCCTGTTGAATACAATAGTAGTGTTTTTTTATTATATAGTTGGAGTTTACTGGTATTATGTCTCTTTTATCCCGTTTTGTCAATCGTACTGAATTTAATTCTTACGAAGATTTTTATAAAAATTTTAAATTAGAGCTTCCGGAGCATTTTAATTTTACCTATGATGTTGTTGATGTTTATGCAAAGGAAGAGCCGGATCGAGTTGCGTTAGTATGGTGCAATGATTACAATGAAGAGCAAGTTATTACTTTCAAGGATCTTGCGCAGCGCACAAATCGCGTTGCCAATATGTTTTTAAAACAGGGCATTGGCCGTGGCGACAAAGTTATTCTCATCATGAAAAGTCGCCATGAATTTTGGCCCTGCATTCTTGCCATCCATAAAATTGGCGCAATTGTCATACCAGCAACGCACATGCTGAAAGATCGTGATCTCGTCTATCGAATAAAAAAAGGAAAAATTAAAGCATTAGTTGCGATTGATACACGCGATTTGCTACAACAAATAGACGAAGCGCAGGAAGAAACCGGCGATATTCTGAAATTCAAGTTTTCGGTTGGCGTCAAACGCGATGGCTGGCTGAGCTATGAAGAAGAATTTAATGCATCTTCACCAGAATTTACCCCCGTTAAACGGGAATTGCGTAATAAAAATACGGACGCGATGCTGATTTATTTTACTTCCGGAACCTCTGGCTTTCCGAAAATGGTTGCGCATAACTTTACCTATGCCGCCGCCCATATTATGACCGGAAAATACTGGTTGTGCGGACGGGAAAATGAACTTCATTACACCGTTGCCGATACCGGTTGGGGAAAAGCAGTCTGGGGAAAACTTTATGGCCAATGGCTAGCAGGCGCACAAGTCTTTGTTTATGACTATGACAAATTTTCCGCGGATAACATGCTAAAAAAACTGATTTCTCATAAAGTATCGACCTTCTGTGCCCCGCCAACCATTTATCGTTTTCTGATTAAAGAAGATTTAACCAAGTATGACCTCAGTTGTCTACACTATACCTGTGTTGCCGGTGAGCCACTTAATCCATCCGTTTACAATACTTTTAAAGAAAAAACAGGCTTAGAATTAAAAGAAGCCTATGGCCAGACCGAGCTCGTTGTCAGCGTAGCCAATTGGCCCTGGATCACCCCCAAGCCGGGTTCCATGGGCAAGCCATCCCCGGGATATCATATTGATCTTTTAGATGCCGAAGGACATAAAGTTGAAATCGGCGAAGAGGGTGAGATGTGCCTGCAAGTGGACAAAGAACTCCCGCCGGGAATTTTTATCGATTATCATGACGACAAAGAAATGACTGATTCCGCCTGGCACGACGGCTACTATCATACTGGTGACGTTGCGTGGTGTGATGAAGATGGCTATTTTTGGTTTGTCGGCCGTGCCGATGATGTCATCAAGAGTTCTGGTTATCGGATTGGTCCATTTGAAGTTGAAAGCGTATTAATGCAGCATCCAGCTGTTATGGAATGTGCAATTACAGGTGCGCCGGATCCAGTACGCGGACAAATTATTAAAGCCACGATTGTTTTAACGAATGGCTTTACTCCTTCCGAAGAATTAAAAACCGAGATTCAAAAATTTGTAAAAAGTCATACCGCGCCCTATAAGTATCCGCGGCTTGTTGAATTTATTAAAGAAATGCCGAAGACCATCAGCGGGAAGATTCGCCGTACCGCAATTCGTCATGGAAACTAAGAATGCCTCAGGATCATTCCTCCCAGTCTCCTCTATTAGATATTCGTAATTTATCCGTTGAATTTTCAACGGATGAGGGGGTATTACAAGCCGCGTCCAATATTTCTTTTCGTTTAGAAAGGGGCAAAGTGCTTGGACTGGTTGGGGAATCGGGATGCGGAAAATCCGTAACCGCAATGAGCATCCCCAATCTGATCCCGCAACCACCTGGAAAAATTATCAGCGGTGAAATTTTTTTTAATGGACAGGATCTGCAAAAATTATCGCTTCCTGAATTACGGAAAATCCGCGGAAAAAAGATCGGCGTTATTTTTCAGGAACCGATGACAGCCCTATCACCGCTGCATCGGATTGATAAACAGCTAGCAGAAGTCTGCATACTGCATACCAACTACAACAAAGAGAAAATTCGGGCTCTTAGCCTGAAATGGCTCCACAAAGTCGGCCTGGCAGCACCCGAGCGCATTATGCGAGCCTATCCCTTTGAGTTATCGGGTGGCATGCGTCAGCGTGTGATGATTGCCATGGCCATGCTTTTACAGCCAGATTTAGTCATTGCCGATGAGCCCACAACGGCTCTTGATGTAACAATTCAGGCGCAGATTCTTGATTTAATGCGTCATTTACACCGGGATACAGGGGGCCTTCTGTTGATCACGCATGACATGGGCGTCATTTGGGAAATGTGTGATGATGTTGCTGTAATGTATGCATCGCATCTTGTAGAGAAAGCCCCGGTAAAAGAGCTTTTTGCGCATCCAAGGCATCCCTATACGCAGGGGCTGCTGCAATCCATTCCGGGATTACAGAAAAATTCCAATGAGTTGCACTATATTCCAGGGCAAGTACCAAGTTTATTGAATCCGCCACCGGGATGTCCTTTTGCAGATCGATGCCCAAAAGTAAAGCCAGAATGTCGCGAAACGATGCCAGAATTCATTAAGGTTGCTGAAAATCATTATTGTGCTTGTATTCAATAAAAGAAGGTCTCATGCAAAAAGAAGAAGAAAAAATAGCCGAGGGCGTATTGTTTAATCCTGGGGATCCGGAATTAAAAGCAATAAAAATGCGTTCCCACAAATTAAGCAGTCAGTTCAGTCAAACAAATGAGGATGACGTTGAGCTTCGTGAGCGATTAGCGCACCTGATTTTAGCGGAATATGGCGAAGGCAGTTTTATGCAGGGGCCGGTCTTTTTTCACTACGGAAAACATACTAAAATAGGCAAGCATAATTTTATCAATTATAATTTTACGATTCAAGATGACGCCTTTGTTACCATCGGCGACAATAATAATTTTGGGCCAAATGTAACCATTGTCACTCCGGTACATCCGCTACTTCCGGATGAGCGTCGTGCCATGCTGGATAAAGATGGCAACCAGAAACATCTCTGTTATGCAAAACCGGTAACAATCGGCAACGACTGCTGGTTTGGTGCCAATGTTGTTATTTGTCCTGGTGTGAGCATTGGCAATGGCTGTGTTATTGGTGCCGGCAGTGTTGTAACGCGTGATATACCGGCCAACTCACTGGCTGTGGGCACGCCCTGCCATGTGCTTCGCGAATTATCCGAAAAAGACAGCATGCGCTACAAACCAGAAATCTTTGCGGACAATCAGATTCTGGAATAGATTGCGGAACCGGAGTCCGCACCCGCTTGACCGAAAGGAAAATCACAATAATATGGAACAAAATAAAAGCCATTATCAATTATTGCTTGACGCATTTTTAGAGCATGCACGTGAAATGTTTCACGAACCAGCGGGATGTCTTAAATACCCCTTTGTAAGCCCTGGCGGTCCCTATACAAAAACATTATGGGATTGGGATTCTTTCTGGGCTTCAACTTCCATGCTGGGCATCGCAGAGATTGCGGACAAGCCTAAATTCAAAAAGAAGGTTTTGAATTATTCCAAGGGCGCCCTATTGAATTTATTTGAATATCAAGCTGAAGATGGGAGCATACCAATACTACTTTCTGAAAAAGACCCCGACTGGTTTGATTCAACAAAAGATCCGCGTGCAAATATGGCCAAGCCCGTGCTCGGACAGTATTGCCTGCTGCTGGATCAATATCATTGTTTTCGTAAAGCAGAAATAGATGAATTATTATGCAAACTTGAGAAGTACTATATTTGCTGGAAAAAACGATATCAGCATGATAAAACGAGGCTATACTTGTGGGCAAATGATATTGCAATCGGGGTTGATGACGATCCCGCAACCTGGGGCCGGCCGCCTTTTTCCAGCGCGTCCATTTTTTTAAACTGTTTGTTATATAAAGATTTAACAACCGCAGCGATATTTGCAAAACAGCACGGCAATAAAAAACTAGATCAATTTTTAATG
>JBAYAV010000117.1:0-8233 GCA_041669565.1 Lentisphaeria bacterium | reverse complement strand
TGTTAAAATACAACGGCCAAAAATAATGCTTATAGCGCGTCGTGGTCGAGCGTTTTCGATACGAATACCAGTATGGAAGCAGCCACAGACGACTCTTCGTCAACTCGGGATCCGCTTTGTTAAAATCACCCTTCTGCCAGTCCCGAAAGTAAAACGGCAATAAATAGTGATAGGATTCCTGCGCTTCCTGCATGGTTTTACTTTTGCTGCCGCCCCAGCCGCCCAGCAAGAAATAACGGCTATACGATGTCACGTCACCGCCCTCTGAATTCGAAACATACAGCGGTGGGATACAAAAGGCGCTCCCTTTGCCCTTTTGATCGGCGTATTTGGATTTATAAAACGGGAACAGCCACAGCATCTGATAGTCTGAAATTAGCTCATCGGCCGAGGCATCATAGGCGCAGTCCCGGTCCAGCAATGTGTTATCGTGAGATTTTTTTTGTTCCGCATGCCAGGTCTGTTCTTTTTTCTGCAGATAAAGCGGCCAGAATTCGTACTTCTTTTTTCGCTCAAAAGAACAGCGCTTTTCTTCTTCCTTCGAATCGGCTGCAATCGTTTCGATGGTCGATTTTTGGATCGAATCACGCATATATCCCAGCAGCAGAAAACTGCGCACCAAGCGGCATGTTTCCGGCGTTTGCGAAAAAGACGACCCGTATGGAAAAAGCCAGAAGTCATCATCCTGTCGGATCGGTTCGCACAAATTGCTCCGGACACCAGGCCGGTTCTTCGTTGCAAGAACGTCATGTTCTTGATATTGCCAGCTTTTTTTCTGATAATACAACGGCGCAAATAGACTTTTTTTCAACTCCGGGTAGTGCTTTTTTCCCGGAGCAGTAGCTTCTTCCTTGATCGCTTGAA
Source organism: Lentisphaeria bacterium (assembly GCA_041669565.1). Lineage (GTDB taxonomy): Bacteria > Verrucomicrobiota > Lentisphaeria > Oligosphaerales > Oligosphaeraceae > JBAYAV01. The sequence goes on along the minus strand of JBAYAV010000117.1, from coordinate 7,369 downwards.
CCGTTTGTTCCGGATTAATATCCAGTACGTGGTCGTTGGTTTTATTATACCATAACAAGAACCAGTTCAAAGAAGAAAACGACACCTTCGGCGTATGCATTCCATTCTGGGTTAAATAGCGGGCATTCATCCTCCGCGAAAAATGCGCCATCGGGAATAAACCACCCGCGGAATAATCACTCGCATACGCCCAGTTTTTTTTCTGCAGGCATTCATGAATGTTCTGACTCCAATACGCCAGCAAAAAATTCCCCCACAATCCCCGATCCACGGCGTCTTTTTTATTTGGATCCAGATAGTGCCTGCTGGAATGGCTGATCACCGGAAAAAGCATATACGAAAAATCGTCATGATGCTCTGTCAACGTCCGATCCGTCCAGATCAGCGGAAAGACATCGTAGCTCCAGCGGTTTTTGCTCCAGCTATTGGAGGAAAGAATCGCGACATTCAAATACTTATGATCCCGTTTCTGATGATAAACCCACAGAGGAAAAATGCCATGCCAAAGAGTATCCGAAGAATGATATCCCGCCCATAAACACGGAAAAATCCAAGACGAAAATTGCTTTTCATTCCAGCGACAGCCGCTCAGCGGCCATAAACAATAAAATTGCTGAGAAAAATCAGAGGGATAATGCTGATTAAAGCTGATAAATTTCCGAACCGTATAATTCTTTGTCTTTTCCTGCGCATACAGTGGCCAAAAAACTTCCAGATTTTCCTTGTTCTGATAGTACAACGGCCACAATGTCACATCCGCTTTACAAAACAAACTGCTAAATATAAATAAAGATACAAATAAAAATATAAAACGCATAAATCTCCTTGATTAAAATGGGTGAACATCATTTAAAGACGCACATCCGTCCGTGCGTCCTCATGGGGACATCGTTCTAATTTGTCCTGTGTTTTTTTACAGTTGTCGAATAAAGTCATCCACAAAACAGTTCAGATAATTCGGTACAATGGCCGACGAATGCGGCTGCCACCATAAATTAGGGCAATTTCGGATGGGCGATTCTGCCGGTAGTGGTTCTTCCTGAAACACATCCAAACACGCCCCAGCGATATCACCGCGTCGCAATGCCGCACATAACGCCTCTTCATCCACTGCATTACCGCGGCCCAAATTACAAAACACCGCATGCTTCGGCAACGCGCTTAAGACTTTCTCGTCAATGATATGGTCCGTACTCGAAGACCGCGGCAAAACGGCAACCAACTGATCCACTTCCGGCAAATAATCCAGCCATTCATTTCCGCAAAGCACGCGATCCTCTTTGCTCATCCAGCTTCTTTTCTCTCTGTTTTCATGATACCGGACGCCCAAGATACGATTCTGCAGCGGTTTAAGGATTTTACCCACGCTTTGACCGATCTTACCGAACCCCAGCACCATCGTTGTAGAAGAACTCAGCGGGCGCATCACCGCGGCCATTTGTGTGCGCGGCCACACTTCCTGCTGCCAGTTTGACGCCATCGGCAAAAGCCCGCGTCGCATGCCAAGCAGCATTCCCAAGGCGGTCTCGGCCATAAAAGCGCCGTGGAACTGTCCATGAATTCGCCGCACATTTGGTGGAAACTCCACTTGAAAATAGTCCTTGCCAGCCGCTGGCGTCGCCAAAATCTTCAATTTCTTTGCACGTGGAACCCACTCCTGCCGGAATTCCCACGTCAGCACGATTTCGGCCTCCGGCAATGCGGTTAGAAAAGTCTCTTTATTCAAACACAGTTCCACCTCATAATCCGGCATTTTTTGAGCAAGATATTCGGCCTGTTCCCGTGTCATTTGCCAAGATGAGACGGTTTTATGATTCAATAAAATAGCGATCTTTTTTTTCATTTTTTTAACCGATCTCCTTTTCTGGTTTTTTGTGTTTTCAAACACTGCGGGGAAAAAGGACTCCAATCCGTCATCGGCGGTTCTTTTTTATCCGATTGTGAATAGCTTTGCTTTTGGATAGACTTCAGCTCTACTTCGAATCCAGGCCAATTCCCTTCACGAAATTATTAAAGGCGGACATCGTGGATGCCACTTCTACGGCGGCCGTAATTTCGTCCTCGGAGACGCCGGCATTTTTTGCCAATTTGCTATGGCCTTTAAAACAATATTCGCAGCCATTCACAGCACTAACTGCAATCATGATCAGCTCCTTTGTTTTCGGATCCAGGCCTTTCCCAGTCGTTACCATCAGCGCAATCATATGGCTTAAGAAGTCGCCATTGCGTCCCATTGCCTGAAACACTTCAGGAATAGCGCCCATTTCTTTTTCCATCTTTTCTTGAATTTCAATCGCCTTTTTATCGCCTGTTTTTTTATATAATTTTACAAATGCCATTTTTTTCCTTTTTTTATAGAACGAGTTCATTTTCACGGACAGCATCTCAAAACCAAGCAAACACGGAGAGTGCTCCGCATTTGCTTGCTTTTTTTATTTTAGCAAAGCGAAATAAACCCTAACGATCCACGCGAGCGGATCCGCCCTTCATTATTTTTTCCACTTCAGCAAGCGTTGCCATCGAAGTATCACCGGGTGTTGTCATTGCCAGCGCGCCATGCGCCGCGCCGTATTCCACCGCAATTTCAGCATTGCCGGTTTTAAGCAATCCATAAATCAATCCGGAGGCAAAGCTGTCGCCACCGCCGACGCGGTCAAAAATCTCCAGATTTTTGCGTTCGATCGAGCGATAAAATTTACCACCCTGCCAAGCGATTGCCGCCCAGTCATTATAGCTGGCGGTCTTCACCTCACGCAGCGTTGTTGCCACCACCTTGAAATTGGGATAAAGCTGAACCACCTCGTTAATCATATGTTCGAACTTCGAGACATCAATAGAGCTGAGATCATTTTCCGCCATTCCGAGACAAGCCGAAAAGTCTTCCTCATTGCCGATCATCACATCCACATATTTTGCAATTTCCTTATTGACCTTCTGCGCGCGTTCTTTTCCGCCAATAGACTTCCACAGGCTGGGCCGATAATTCAGATCATAGCTCGTAATCGTGCCATATTTTTTCGCGCTCATCAGCGCCTCAATCACCACTTCCGGCGTGCTATCCGACAACGCCGCAAAAATTCCGCCGGTATGAAAATGGCGCACACCAAGCGTGCCAAAAATATAATCCCAATCAATATCCCCAACTTTTAGTTGCGATACTGCGGTATTGCCACGATCCGAAACGCCCTTCGCGCCACGAATTCCAAATCCGCGCTCCGTAAAATTCAGCCCATTGCGAACCGTACGGCCAATTCCATCATACGGGATCCATTGAATCAAAGAAGTATCCACCCCGCCCTGCAAAATAAAATCTTCTACCAGGCGCCCCACCGCGTTATCCGCAAAAGCGGTTACCACGCCGCCGCGCAGTCCAAAACAACGCCGCAAACCGCGAGCCACATTATATTCACCGCCGCCTTCCCAAGCCGTGAAATTTCGTGCCGTGTGGATACGGCTATTTCCTGGATCCAGCCGCAGCATCACTTCGCCTAAACTCAAAATATCATATTTGCATTCTTCTACTTTTTTATAATCCATTTCCATACCTTCTTTTTTATAATAGACTCACAAGTCCTTTTTTTTATTTTCTCAGCACCAGAAATCAGACGCTTTGACGTCGAATAAATTTTGTATTAAAAACCCGAGACATCGTTTCCGGTGCCTCTGGAAAATCGGCAATTGTATCGGCAATTGCCTCCGCCAATTCTTGAATCGGCTGAGCCACCGTGCTTAGCGTCGGATAAAGATACACGTCTGCGGGATCATCATCAAAACCGATAACGGCAATATCATCCGGTATACTGATCTGATGTTCTACCGCATAGTATAAAAACCCGGATGCCAAACGATCCGTATCAAAAAAAACAGCATCCGCACCCGAAGCAACAATTCGGTTGCCCAGCGCATAGCCGTCCTTAAATTCATTCCCCGATATTATAGATTCAACCGTCGGGCGCTGATCTTTGGAAAAGAAAGACAAGGCCTTTTTGATTCCATCCATTCGATTTGCAATACTGCCACAATGCAAAATAGACTGATGGCCCATTTTTCCCAGATAAACAATCGCTTCATAAACCCCAGAGCTGCGATCAATAGAAAAGTTCACGCTATTTTCCTGCTCTGGGGCATCCACAAAAATAAAATCCATCGGGCTATAAGAAAGCAATTCTTTAAAAGCGGCCTTCTGCAGCAGCTCGCTCGACGTCATAATTATAATTTTCTGAGTAATGCCCGACCAGTCATCCAACAGCTTTGAAAACCGCTTAACATCCGATTTTTCATATCCCAAAATCGGATAATACCCGCGCGCTTTCAACGTTCGCTCCAAAAAATTTAATTTTTTAGTGAAGACTTGCCGCTCCGCATTTTCCCCAATAATGCCCACAAAGTTAGTCTGATTCATCCGTAAATTTCGGGCTGCCATATTCGGCACATAATGGAACTTCTTCGCGGCAGTCAGAATTGCACTGCGTTTCGAATCAATCACGCTCTCATCGCCTTTTAGCGCCCTGTTTACCGTGCGAATCGAAAAACCAGTATATTCTGCTAGTTGTTTTAAGGTAACCCGTGACATAGAAACGCTTCCCTAAAAGGTGAATAACGAAAGAAAAATAAAAAAACTACTGCCTTTATAATATATTTATTATCATCAAGGTAACAAGTCCATAAAACTTTTTTTGTTAAAATTACAACAAATTGACAAAATAATCCAAATAAAAACAGGCGGCGTGCGACTGTTTTTTAACAAATAATTTTCAAAAAATCAAAAAATAATAGGGGCATTCCCCAATACGTTGCCCTACACGAGAGCCTCCAGAAACGCACAACCGCGCGTCTTTACATGCTGGTTGCAAGATAATATCATGCCCCACAAACCGATTATAATGAAACAAGTTTTTCCATTTGGTTTTTTCTCGAATTGTTATATATTTATATTTACAACAAAATAATATGAACCACCCGGATTTTTTTCACAGTGAAACGCTGTTTATACCTACTCTATTTTCTATTTTTATTTTCCTTCTGCTCTTATGCACAGAGTTTAAATTTACAGCATGCTGTTGCAAACTGCGTTGCCAGCGGCGCAGCACTCCAGGCAAATCACCGCATCCTTTCCAATAAAAAAAATATTCTAGAACTTCGCGGAGATTTTTCATCCGCACACAGCCCATCCCGCGCTTCCTGGGATTTTCCCCTAAGACTAAACCTCAGCCAAATGTCCGCAGTTAAATTACGACTGCGAATCTCCGGCGGTGCTGCCGTTCGACAATACAACCTCTATATCAACACTGGCGACTCCTGGTACGCCGCTAAATTCACCCCCACGACCGAACAGCAGTGGGAAGAAATCATCATTTCCAAAACATCTTTCTTGCCGGAGACCAATCCGCAATCATGGCAATCCTGCGCCCTTATTCGGCTCGCCGCCTGGAAAGGCAGCAATACCCGCATTCAGATTCAGCTCGCTGCCATTGAATTTTTGCAGCCCAATTTAAGCCTCGGCCTTCTGCGCGGTGGCAATACCCCCAAAGAAGTCAAAGACTCCTACTTTTACGCCAAATTACTAGGCCGGGCTCTTACAGAAAAGGGTATTTATCCAGCTGTTTTTGAAAGCGGCGACTGTACCGCGCGGATTCTGTACCCCTACAACCTTCTTTTGCTTCCCTATCCGACCGCCCTGACTCCCGGGCAAATCAATGCCGTTCGGAACTACCTGCATTCTGGCAGATCGATTGGTGCATTCTACACCCTTCCGCCGCTCCTAGCCGCAGCTTTTCAACAGCCCACTGGAAAATTCATGCGTTCTTCAAGCCTGTCGAGCCCCATTGCAGCCGTTCAGCCGGTATCCTCATTATTGCCCAACGCGCGGACATTTCATCAGCGTTCTCAGGCTTTTGTCGCAGTAAGCCCCACCTCCCAGACGCGTGTTTTAGCGTGGTGGCTCAACAGCAAAGGGCGAAATACCAACCTCCCCGCCATTCTGCAGGGCCCCAAGGGCTTTTGGATGACGCATATTTATCTCAATCAGGATTCTGCCAATGGCGGGGAGACTCTGTTGAGTCTTCTAGAACAGTACATTCCCAGTGCCGCACAAAACGGCGCGGCCACCATTTTAAACAATGTCCGTTTTAATTTAGCCAATCAGCCACGGAATGCCAACAAGATTCGCCCGAAATTACGTTTAGCCGAGCAGGCCTATCACTCTCAGTCCTTTCGTTCGGCGGCCACTCTAGCGCTGCAATGCAAAAGCCTTCTTCAACAGGGCGTACAGCTTCAAGAAAAGAGTGCGCCAAGCCACGAATTCCGCGCCATTTGGTCTCGAAACACCACCGGCCTGCCCGGCAAAAGCTGGGAGCAGACTGCCGCCAGCCTATCTCAAAGCGGCATCAATGCCCTTTTTCCCAATTTTGCCACGAGCTACAGCTGCAGCTACAACAGCGATATCTTACCGAACAATTCCGGCAAGGACCGCCTGCAAGAATGCCTCATTGCCAGCCATCATCATGAAATTCGGCTTCACGTATGGCTTTCCTGTTTTGGAGTACAGGATGCGCCGCCGTCTTGGCTTGAAACCATGCGGCAAGAGGGGCGTCTTGCGGTTGATTCGCAGGGCAAAGCGCAAAAATGGCTTTGCCCAAATCAGTACGCAAATCAGCATCATCTGTTAAATATCATCCAAGAAATTGTGCGCAAATACCCCATTGACGGGCTGCATTTAGACCTCATACGATTTGCCGGCAGCACGACCTGTTTTTGTCCAGCCTGCCGCAATAATTTTCAAAATTTTGTTCATCGCACAGATATTCGCTGGCCGCAGGATGTCCAACCGGGCGGGCCTCTTTATGCTTCTTGGCAGGAATTTCGCTGTCAAATCATCAGTGACTTTATTGTGCAAGTGCGGCAGATATGTCGTCGCATTCGTCCGAAAGTTTTTTTGTCAGCTGCGGTATATCCAGATTTAGAGCAGTCACGCGCGAGTGTGGGGCAGGACTGGGGAAATTGGATTTTTCGTCAGAATGTTGATTTTGTTTGTCCCATGAATTATGTAAGCACAACAAAGGCTTTTCAGGATTTACTAACCCGGCAGCATTCGTACAGCAGCCGGGTTGTTCCCGGAATTGGCGTAACGGTGAATCATTTAAATCAGGATACGGTCCGGCAGCAAATTTTAGCCACGCGGCATCGTTCCACACCCGGCTTTATTTTATTTGAATTATCGCCGTATCTTCAGCTTAATCAACTTCTTAAATAGTCTTTGCAAAAGATGGTTTTTTTTACAACGGAAAACGCCTTCGGCTTCGCCTCGGCGAATGATAAATGCTGAATGATAAATGCTGAGTTAAGAATTAATTCAACTCATAACTCAGCA
>JBAYAV010000116.1:0-8299 GCA_041669565.1 Lentisphaeria bacterium | reverse complement strand
TCCCCCGACCAAGACGTCGGAACGGGGACATGTGTCATTTTCCGTATTTCGACGATGATATTTTTAGAGAGATATGCTCATTTATATATCATCCAATCTTCATGATTATATGCTTTCTTTCTGATATTTATAAAAATTCTGAAACGGTCATTGAGAAATACCGCAAATGTGACAATGTAGAAAAGTTTTTTGAAAATCTTACAGAAAGAATTGGATTGAAACGCTTTCTAACAAGCAAATAAACAGTTGTAGATTCAAAATTGTTTTTTGCTTTTATAGCATTCATAATTTATAGTGAATTAGAAACTCGAAAAAAGAAGGCAACCTTAAAACAAGAAAGCTTGTTAAAAAATTATTTGATGATTTTGACACGATCGAAGAATATCAAGTCGCAAAAGGCAATTTTAAATGAAGTGAAATAACCCAAAAGCAACATGATATTTTAACAGAATTATGCTTCCCCGATTTAAAGAATTGACCCATGTTATTGTGTTCTACAAAAACATGGGAAGAATTCAGATAAGTTCCAAAAAAATCACACCAAGTCCCATTTGCGGCGCAGGACCCATTCTGCAGAGAAAAGAACGATTAATAAAATCAGGTTCAGGACATGATTCCAAATAGGATACTCATTAATACGCTCAATCTTTTTTGCTTCACCCGGAATTTTCTGAATCAGTTTATTTTGTTGAAAGAATTCGCTGTATGCGCCGCCTGTTTTTTGGGCGATTTCCCGCAGCCCCTCAAAATTGCAAAGCGCGCCCGTATATTCGAACTCGGGCTTCTGCACCACAACAACAGCGGATTCGCTATGCACGCCATTCGCCGTTATCGCTTCCAGATAGTAAGTACCCACCTGCTCTGGTATATAAGTACAAAAAAACTCCGCTTTTATCTTCTTATCCGGCGGATTTTGATCGACCATAGGCAATACCAAATTCTTACCATCCGGAGCACGCACATGGCACGACAGCCCCTCGGCATTCACATTCTTTCCGCAATGAGCCCCAATGATGACCTTCTCATAGACATCCACCTCATTTTTTTGCAACACCAGTGAAATTTGATCCGCATCCTGCTTCCCATCATTTTTAGGCGCAAGCCACTGCACCAGCTGTGTCATAAAATGCGCATACAGGCTTTTTTCCATTCCGCCCGTGGATTGCCCTAATTGCCAGCGCCAAAGCGAGTCGCTCATCAGCATCGCAACCCGGCCATCTCCGACGCGGCCGGTAATCAGCACGGGCGTATCATCTGCAGCAGCAAGCCATACGCTTGCAAACGACCCAAGTTTTACCGGAGTCCAGAGACTCAGTATTGGGGGAAGATTGCCATTCTGCGCTATTTTACTCATACTTTTTTGAGTGCGGCCCTCATCGGTAAAATGGACAGAGAAGCGGCCTTCCATCATTTTGCCTCCGGGCAGTGGCGTCGCTGGCAATAATTTTTTGATTGCCGGCAAAGAGGCTATTCCATCTGCGCCATAGGCTACTGCACCGCCCATCAGGAGCAGAGCGCCGCCGTTTTCCACAAAATCGGCCAGCATTTTAGCATTCTGAGTTGACAATGCGCTCTGTTGTAATTCACCGAGAATAATTAAGCTAAAATCCGCCAGTTTTTGAGCGGAGAATTCCGGCAATGTTTGTATGCTGCTTCCTTCCGAAAAGTTAATAAAGAGCCCCTGATTTCCACGCAAATACGCATTCAGTTTTTGATTACTCTCGTTCAGCAGCGAGCGTTTTAAGAATTTAAATTCCCATCGTGGCACCCCCTCGAGATAGAGTATATTTTTTTCACCGCTAACAATATTCACCACGAATTCTTTTTTATTATTATCCGCATTTCCATCCATTTGCGGTTGCATTTCAATCGTGAGCAAATGCGCCCCCATCGTATCATTTGTATAAGTAAATTCTGCCTTCTGAAAATTTTGATTTGTTTCGAAATGAACAACCCCGCTGCGCAATTCCTGAGCGCCCTCTTTCAGAACAATCGGAAATTCAGCGGGGTTTCCGCCATTTTTCCGGTGAATTCCGATGGATATTTTGGCCTCCCAATTCCGTATTAATTTTTTGGGGGCATTTAAATTTTCCAAACTAAAATCCTGCAAGAGGGATATGGTATCCATTGAATTTTCCAAAAACGGGATAAAAACAGGTATTTCAGCAAATAAATTACTTAATTCCTCATTCGACTGGTCCAATCCGTCACTTAACAACACTATCCCAGAAACATTTTCAGCCCGCAGACGATCTGCAACCGAATTAAGCCCGATATTCAAAAAAGATCGATAGCTGTTAAAATACTTTAACTGCATATCCGGCTTGCCTTCTTTTACATCACTGCCAATTGAAAAATAGCGCACGCGATAATTCTTTAGCTTTTTCTGGAATGCTGCTCCCTCCAAAAAATCACGCGCCTCATCTGCCCGGCGTTTTTTTTGTTTCAGGGGGTTATCCAGCATACTTGCGGACTGGTCCACAACCACCGCCAAGACCGGCTTTTCCAATAGGACTTTTTTCTCACGCCGAGACGGCTGCAACATCAACCAGCATAAAATCAAGAAAGATGCCATCCGCAATGCAAATAAAACGGCTTTCTGTTTCGTCGTCAAAACGCAATTTTGATACGTGCGCCATACCCCAAAGGCAAAAAGAATCGTCAGACACACCAACAGCCATACAGGCAGGATCGGTGCAAACATTAAAACATCAGAGCCACTCATTTTTTATCCCCCCGTAGCACTGCAGGTTTTACCGAATGCACACTGCGCAAATTAGCAAAAAGAACCTCCGCCATGCTTAAAACAAAGGCCAGTAAAAGAAGCCCCGGCCAGAGCGGCCGACCATCCCGCCGATCCGCCAGATACCCCCGAAGAACATCCAGCGAAGAAGAATACCAGACTTTCTGATTCTTAAAAAAATCCAACAACTCATGTTTTTGAAACAAGCTTATGTCTTTTTCCGAAGCCGCAATATTCACTGCAATTCGCACCCCTATTTTTTCGGGTTCTGTGCTGTCGCTTAATTCATAAATACCGGGCTGCCGCAAATTTCGACACCAAAAGTCTTCCTCTGCTGTTTTTCGATTCAGGGTCACCAGCGTTTTTTTCCCATCCGGAGCGATGCATTGGAGTGTCTTTGTCAACGCATTTCCCCCCATCCAGGAAAGACGAAACGGCATACCTATTTCACCCTGATAAGACAAGGCGTCTTGCTCAACAGAGCTTTTAATTAATTCCTGCGTTAAAATTAAAAAGAAAGGCGTCATCGGCCAACTCGACCAATCACGATTCGCCGTAACCGAGAACAACCATATTTTGCCACGATTTATTTTGGCTGAAAGAGCAAAACTGCCGCCATCTTCCCATACCCATGGCATTTTTTGCCCCGCTGCCACATGCAGCTGCAAACGCTGACGCGTTAACATAGACCACGGCGGCGGAATTTCACGAGTGACCGTGCGAACCAATTCATCCGTTCGGTCATTCGCAAGAATGTTTTTATTTTCAGCCAAAGAATATTTCTTCAACGAACAGGACAATCCCGGCCAAAAATCCGTTTGCTCAAATACATTCGGAGTCCTCCCCAAATTTTCTCCTGGAAAAACAAACACCATGCCACCGTTCTGCAAAATTTTCTGCAGCTTTTCCTGAACAGTCGCTGTAAATTCCTGCAGATTACATAAAAAAACGTACGGATAACGGCTATAATCTCCAGCCATAAATTCCTTCCAGGAGACCGTTTCCACTTGTAGCAAACTCGTGACATTACCGCCGGGCGCGATCGCCTTCTCCAAATAAAAGCAGTCTCGTTTACCGCTGCCATATACCATAACCGCCGGCTGCTCCTGCAAATGCGGAAGGCTGAAATAATACTGATGATCCGCTGAAAAAGCATCCGGCTCCAGACGGATAACGCCCGTTACATTACCCCGGCCGTAACTTCCCGGCGGGGCAGTTAAATCCCCCCCGCCGTCACCAGACAAATCACCCGACATCGCCAATTGATCCGTCATTTGGCCATCCACCTGCAAATGCGCAATCATGCTATCCGAAAAAGCCGCATTATGATGGGCACGAATTCGAGCTTTAAATAAGCCGTTTCCAACTACCGCCGGAGGCATAAATTTTACCTCCGAAAGAGTCGCATTCGCCCCATCATTTTTAGCAGCCACATTATTCAGATAAATCAATGCCTGGCGCGATGCCAGTTCCTCACATAAGGCTTTTACGGCATCGACCGCACAATCACTTTTCTGAAAATCGCTGAAAATATGAACCTCAACGCCCTTCATACTGCCCTGCTCTTGCCGCAGTTTATCGGATAGAAATGCGAATAACTCAGCTCGTCCGAACCCAGGATGCATGGATTGCAGTTCTTTCCGGACCGAATTTAGCATCGAGACTGGTGGATAAATCAGTTCCGGCTTTTCTGCGCCGGGTGCCAGAAGCGCTATTTTATCACCAGGGCCCACATCTCGAAGCAATTCCTGCGCCCACGAACGCGCAATTTCGAATCGGCTAATTCCGCCATCCATCATCTGCATGCTAGCGCTACTGTCCAGAACCAGAATTATTGTGCGACTACCATGCGGAAGCAGTTGTTCAAAATGCACAAGCGGGCGTGAAAACGCCAACGCCAATAATAAAAAAATCAGGATTCGAAGAAGCAGTGTAAAACACTGGGTTAAATAACGCGATCGACGCGTTTGCGCTACGGCGTCCCGCAAAAATTGCATAGCAGCAAACCACACTGGCTGCGGTTTCTTTTTATAGAGCAAATGCAAAAATACGGGAATTAACGCCGCAAATCCGAAAAACAAAAAAATATTTGCAAGAAAAATCGGCATTCTGTTCCTTATTTATTCATCCTTTAAACAATTCTTTAATATAATCGACAAAAATATGCTTTCGTACAATTTTTCAAAAAACAAGCCCATCTTCTCAAATTTGATCCATATCACAACTGCAATAGGATCCTTTTTAACACCGATAAACATCCACCCAGGGGCACTCAAGCATTACGTTTTGTCGTTCTTTCTTTCCTTCTTCCCTATTTCAACCGAAGATCCTATTTTTTTTACTACTCCCAAAATATTATTTACCATCATAGTGGAAAAATACAATCAGCACTCTTTTTACAAAAAAAATTTTATATTTACCACAGAAGAAAAACAAGTCCCAAAACATGCATTATATTTAGGTTATTTATGGCTTATTAGTATGCAAAATAAAAATAATTGATATATAAATGATCTAAAAAAAACCATTATTGTAAAAAAATGAAAAAGAATATTAGCAGTTTTTTACAATAAAACAAATCGAAAAGAAAAATAAAAAGGACTCAACAGATGTCAAAAAACAAAAAAAAACGTGTTGCAATCGTCGGTTACGGCAATGTCGGTCGCGGTGCTATTATGGCTATAAACAATACTCCTGACATGGAATTAGCAGGCATTATCAGCCGCTCACCGGAACGCGTTAAGAAAAGCTTATCCGATAGCAGCATCAATGTATATCCGATGTGCCAGGCCGAATCCGCTATCCAAGAAATGCAGGCCGACATCGCGATTCTCTGCGGCGGTTCAAAAAAAGATCTTCCGGAACAAGGGCCCGTTTTTGCGCAATTCATTAATACAGTTGACAGCTATGACAATCACTCCTGCATTCCGCAATACTTTGCCGCAATGGACAGTGCTGCATCCGCCAGCAAGCACTTAGCCGTTATTTCCACGGGCTGGGATCCGGGCGTTTTTTCCCTCGAACGCGTTTTGGCAAATTCGTTTCTAGCCGGCGCAAAGCCATATGGCTTTTATGGGTTAAAACCACAGGGCGGACTAAGCATGGGACACTCCGATGCGCTACGCACCATTCCCGGCATTAAAGATGCCCGTCAGTTTACCCACGCCATCCCAGCCGCTATCGAAAAAGTCAAAAGCGGCACAAATCCGACCTTTAAGCCCGGCGATATGCATACCCGTGAATGCTACGTCGTTTTAGAAGAAAACGCCAACAAAGACAAAATTATCGAAACAATCAAAACAATGCCCGGATATTTTGAGCCCTACAAAACGACCATAAATTTTGTCTCAGAAGAAGAACTTCTCAAAAAATTCGGCGGTTTTCCGCACGATGGCTGTGTTGTTGCCAGTTCCACGACCGGCGTTGAGTCTGCCAAGCATTCTGCCAATATTGAATATCGCTGTTCTTGGGGAAGCAATCCCGAAGCTACCGGAAATATCCTTGTAGCCCATGCAAGAGCATGCATGCGATTAGCCAAAGACGGCCGCACCGGTGCTGCGACCATTCTCGACATTCCTGCAGCATACTTCTCACCATTTACACGCGATGAACTACTGAAAAATCTGATGTAAATATTTATGAGACGCACGGCCGTGCGTCTTTACGTACTGCACGACCGCATAATTTTATATACAAAATCCGTACGGGCAGAATGTTTTCTGCCCGTCTTTGCATGGCCGCAGAATTTTATATGCGAAATCCGTACGGGCAGAATATTTTCTGCCCGTCTCTGCACGGCCGCAGAATTTTATATGCGAAATCCGTAGGAGAGACGGGCAACCGATCTTTATTTATAGTTAAATAAGTCTTCGAGTTTAAAATTCTTATTTAATAATGTATTAAGGGCGTCTTTAATTTTATGCCGTACAGCTGGCTTCAGCCAACGCCCACGGCGTGCTTTGGCTAGCATTTTATGTGTCAGCTGATCTGACGATGCAGCAACAACCGCATGATTATTCAAACCGCGTTCATTTATAACACGGTCAATTGGCTGGAGCCCAAATTCACGTGTCTTTTCTGGTGACTGAAATTTTTCCATATTATTAAAGTTTTCCACAGCATTTCTTATATTTTTTACCGCTTCCGCAAGGGCACGGGTCGTTGCGACCGATCTTCGGTTCTTCGCGAACAATCGGCTTTATGGTCTTCGGCATTTTAGAATCATCTTCTGTTTTAGGGTGCAGCATCACATCAACCTCATATTCAGCGGTTTTAAAATCACCCTCGTAATTTTGTTTCAGCATATCTTTTACACGCTGGGCTCCAAGACTTAAGAATCCGTTTATATTTTTTTCGGAGATACTTTTCTTCAGATCCGCCGAGCCATTTTTCACAAAATTCAACACCTGGGTTTTCAGTCTTGTTCCGCCAACAGCAATCGCATTTACAATAAGCGCCATTCCCAACTGCGACCCCTTCTGCAAATCCCCAACGCCGTTTTCCAGCAAATCTTTAATCACAGAAAAGACATCTGAATCCGATTCCAACTTGCCAAGCCAGCGAAAAATAATGGCCATCATGATCTGCTCGCGTATTTCCATCACAATCGATGAATCGCGCATTAATTTCACCAGCATCGGCAAAGAATCATCGGCAACAAAAAGACCAATAAGCCGCGGAACCTCAATAACAAGCCAGTCGTCTTCCTTAAGATTTTCAAAAAAAGCCGGCTGTGAAATTAGTTTCACATAGCTATTGTAAGCAGCCTTTGTTTTGCGAATTCCAAGCCCCAATAACAAAAGCCGTAATTGATTCTGCAACAACGGATCGGCAAGCAATTCAGGTTTATCCGCAAATTCGCCCAATCTATTCAGGGCAATCTCTTCCGTATTTTCATCTTCCCAAAATTTTGTATAAGCATTTAGAATATCGTCCTGCTTTACAGCATTTTTCAACGACTCCAACAGCATTTCTTTTTCCATTATGTCCCCTATCTAATTTTCTTGTGAAGCATAAAATCTTTTTTTGACTTATTAATATAATATCAGTATAATTAAGTTTCTTTTTTTACTCGTAAAAAGCCCTTCTTTTCCATCTTTCTTTACGATTGTTCCGTCTTTGCGATGTTAAAAACTCAAATTCAAACAAAACAATCCCGTTAAATGCGTAGAACACCCTCAAGGACATCGCCGCATCTCACGCCTGGAAGCTAAACGCTCTTACAGCCACATGAAAAAAGCCTCCCCTTATAGCAATATAACGGGAGGCTTTTTTGGTTTATTAAGACATTCTGTTCAAAAGAACTTCCTGCCTTTATTTTGATTCCATTCGAACGGGCAATGTCAGATCTTCGGACATATATATCCAATATCCGGTACCGACTTTTAACGGATACTCACCCTTGACATAGTTCACCGTATTTCCAAAACTATCTTTCCCTTCCACGATTTCGCAAGAATCAGGATCATAATTGCATACCAGCTGATAATCGCCATTTTCATCAATCTTGTAGATATCCAAAACAAGCGCTTCAATACTAGTACCATCCGATTTTTT